>NZ_JRMM01000006.1:0-66713 GCF_000972905.1 Mycobacterium sp. UM_Kg27 | reverse complement strand
GGCGCTACACCGAACGCCTCACCCGGGCCACCCTCGACGGTGCCGCTGACGCAGCCCAGGCTCCCCGGGCCGAGGTCCGCGCCGACGGCTCCTATCTGCTCACCGGAGGTCTGGGCGGCTTGGGCATCGTGGTGGCCCGCTGGCTGGTGGCCCGCGGCGCGGGGCGAATCGTGCTCAACGGCCGCAGCGAGCCCGCCGAACAGCAGCGCGCCGTCCTCGACGAGCTGGCCGCCGGCACCGAAGTGGTCTTTGTCGCCGGCGACATCAGCTCGCCGGGGGTCGCCGACCGTCTGGTGGCTGCCGCCCAGGAGACCGGCAAGCCGCTGCGCGGCGTGGTGCACGCCGCCGGTGTGCTGGGCGACGGCCTGGTGACGGCGGTGACGCGGGAGAGCCTGGAGGGCGTCTGGTCGGCCAAGGCCCTCGGCGCCGCCCGGCTGCATGCGGCCACCGCAGCCTCCCAGCTCGACTGGTGGGTGGGCTTCTCCTCGATGGCCGCACTGCTGGGCCTGCCCGGCCAGCTCGGATACGCCACCTCCAACGCCTGGCTGGACGCACTGATGGCGTGGCGGCACGCTTCGGGCCTGCCCGCGACCGCCATCAACTGGGGTCAGTGGTCTGACGTGGGTCTGGGCCGGTCGATGACGCTGAGTGTTCTCGACCCGATCAGCCCCGACGAAGGCGTCGAGGCGCTGGACGCCGTGCTTGGTGCGGACTCCGGGCTGATCGGCGCTCGGATCGGGGTGGGACGACTGCGCATCGACCGTGCGGTCGCCACCTCGCCGGAGTTCCGGGATCTGACCTTCTTCGAAGACCTCGTCGGTGAGGCCTCTGAAGCCGGAGCGACGCTCGGGGCCGCTGGCACTGGTGAGCAGGCAAGCACCGGCGCGTCGGCGGCAGGCGCGCCGGACTGGGCGACCATCCCCGCCGATCAGCGGCGCGAGGAGCTGGTGGTCCGGCTGCAAGCTATCCTGGCCCGCGAGCTTCGGACATCTGCGTCAGCGGTCGATGTGGATCAGCCCTTCCCGGAGATGGGGCTCGATTCCATGATCGCGATGACGGTTCTGAAAGAGACACAACAGTTGGTGGGGGTGGATTTGTCGGCGTCAATGCTGTGGAATCACCCCAGCATCTCAGCGTTGACGACGCACCTGGTGGGACTGCTGGCGTCGCGTTATGCCGAGCCGGACAGCACCGCGGGGCAAGACGACGATGATTTGGAGTTCGGCTCATCCGGCGGCGTGCTGGATGAGTTGTTCGATCAGGTCGAGTCGGCTTCGACCGGTAGCGAGAGCGGTATTTATTGATGACGGGAATCTCGACGACGTCGATCTTCAACAGGATGTCGGCGATGGGTGCCGACAAACGGGGGGCGCTGACCGAGCAGTTCGACAAGGCGTCGCGGATCGCCGCCGCCGAACCGATCGCGGTCGTCGGGATCGGCTGCCGCTTCCCGGGTGGCGCTTCGGGCCCGGACGCCTACTGGGAGCTGTTGGAGACAGGCCGCGACGCCATCACCGAGATCCCCTCGGATCGCTGGGACGCCGACGAGTACTACGACCCGGACCCGCTGGCCCCGGGCCGGATGTCGTCGAAGTGGGGCGGGTTCATCTCCGACGTCGCCGGATTCGACGCCGACTTCTTCGGGATCTCGCCGCGCGAAGCCGAGGCCATGGACCCGCAGCAGCGGCTGATGCTCGAGGTCGCCTGGGAGGCCCTCGAACACGCCGGACTGTCGCCGGAAACCCTGACGGGCATCCGCTCCGCGGTGATGATGGGTGTGTATTACACCGAATACCAAGGGATTTCGGCGGCCAACCCGGACGCTATCGACGGCTACTCGGCCACCGGCAACGCTCATGCCGTCGCCGTCGGCCGGATCGCCTATCTGCTGGGTCTGCGCGGTCCCGCGGTCGCGATGGACTCGGCCTGCTCGTCGTCGCTGGTCACCATCCACATGGCCTGCCAGAGCCTGCGCATGCGCGAAAGCGACCTGGCCCTGGCCGGCGGCGTCAGCCTCATCCTGCGGCCGGAAACCCAGATCGCCATGGCCAAGTGGGGCATGCTGTCTCCGCGCGGCCGCTGCCACACCTTCGACGCCGGAGCGGACGGATTCGTGCGCGGCGAGGGCGCCGGGATCGTCGTGCTCAAGCGCCTCACCGACGCCATCCGCGACGGCGACCGGGTGCTGGCGGTGGTGCGCGGTTCGGCGATCAATTCCGACGGCAAGTCCAACGGGCTCACCGCCCCGAACACCATTGCCCAGATCGACGCGATCAGCCGGGCGCTGCGCAGCGCCGACGTCGCCGCGAATTCGGTGAACCTGATCGAAACTCACGGCACCGGAACAGCTTTGGGTGACCCGATCGAATTCGAGGCGCTCGCCGACGTCTACGGGCGCGGCGCTGACAAGTGTGCGCTGGGCGCGGTCAAGACCAGTATCGGCCACCTTGAGGCGGCAGCCGGGATCGCCGGCTTCATCAAGGCCGCGTTGTCTGTGCAACGCGGAAAGATCCCGCCGAATCTGCACTTCTCCAAGTGGAACCCGGCGATCGACCCGTCCCCGACGCGGCTGTTCGTCCCCACCGAGGTGACGCCGTGGCCGGCGGCCGAGGGACCGCGGCGTGCCGCGGTGTCGTCGTTCGGGCTGGGCGGAACCAACGCGCACGTGGTGCTCGAACAGGGTCCTGACCCGGTTCCCGCGCCGGCGTCGGCCGAGCCGGTCGCCACCCTGGTGATCTCGGGCAAAACCGAGCAGCGAGTGGCGGATTGGGCTGCCACCCTGGCCGACTGGATCGCCGGGCCGGGCGCCGCTGTGCCGCTGACCGACATCGCGCACACCCTCAACCACCACCGCAGCCGCTACGCCAAGTTCGCCACCGTCTGCGCACGCGACACCGAGCAGGCGTTGACCGGGCTGCGGGCGGTCGCCGGCGGTTACCCGGCCCCCGGCGTGGTCGGCACACGCGCCGCGTTGCGTGGCAAAGGAACCGTCTTCCTGTACTCGGGCCAGGGCTCCCAGTGGGCCGGCATGGGCCGCCAACTGCTGGTCGATGAGCCGGCGTTCGCCGCCGCCGTCGACGAACTGGAGCCCGATTTCGTTGCGCAGGTCGGGTTCTCGCTGCGTCAGGTCCTCGAATCCGGCGAGCCGGTGGTCGGCATCGACCGCATCCAGCCGGTGCTGGTGGGCATGCAGCTGGCATTGACCGCGCTGTGGCGATCCCACGGCGTCGAGCCGGACGCAGTGATCGGGCACTCGATGGGGGAGGTGGCCGCGGCCGTGGTCGCCGGCGCGCTGAGCCCCGCGGACGGCCTGAAGGTGATCGCCACCCGGTCCAAGCTGATGGCCCGACTGAGCGGCCAAGGCGCGATGGCACTGCTGGAACTGGATGCCGACGCCGCCGAGAAGCTGGTCGCCGAGCACCCCGACATCACCGTGGCGGTGTACGCGGCACCGCAGCAGACCGTGATCGCGGGCCCGCCCGACCAGGTCGATGCCGTGGTCGCGATCGTCGACGCCCAGGGCAAGCTGGCCCGCCGCGTCGAGGTGGACGTGGCCTCGCATCACCCGACCGTCGACCCGATCCTGGGCGAACTGCGGACCGCGCTCGCCGGGCTGCAGCCGTCGGCGCCGAAGATCCCGCTGATCAGCACTGTCGGCCAGACACCGTCGGCATTCGACGCGGACTACTGGGTACACAACCTGCGCAACCCGGTGCGGTTCGCCCAAGCCGTGACCGCGGCCGCCGCCGGGCACGCGACCTTCATCGAGGTCAGCCCGCATCCGCTGCTCAGTCACGCCATCAACGGCAACCTGGAAACCGCGCGGCCCGCCGGTGACAGCGTGGTGACCGGCACCCTGCTGCGCGACCAGGCCGAAGCGCTGAGCTTCCACACCAATCTGGCTACCGTGGCGCCGCCGTCGGCGGAGGCGCCGCAACCCGACGGTGGGATCGGCCGCGCCGACCTGCCGCCACGGCCGTGGCAGCACGTCCGGTACTGGGCTGCCCCGGTCGCCGCGAACCGCCACAGCGCCGACGCGCATCCGCTGCTGGGTATCCACGTCGAGCTGCCGTCGGGTCACGGCCACGTCTGGCAGGCCGACGTGGGCACCGACCTCGTCGCGTGGATGGCCCACCACAAGGTGCACGGCCAGGTCGTGATGCCCGCCACCGGCTTCGCCGAGATGGCGTTGGCCGCGGCCGGCGAGGCGTTGGGGCTGCCGCCCTCGGCTGTTGCTGTGGACCGGGTCGAGGTCGAGCAGATGCTGCGCGTCGACGAACGCACCGAGGTCACCACCCGGCTGCTGCACGACGCGGACGGATCCGATGAACTGCGCATCGAGATCCATTCCCGCCCGGCCGGCGGCAATTGGTCCCGGCATGCGGTGGCCCGTGCGGCCGCGGCACAGCCCGCTGCCGCGGCGCAACGCCCGGCCCCCACAGGCGGCGGAACCGCGCTGTCACCGGCGGACCTGTACACCGCATTGCGCCGCACCGGTCTGCAGCACGGGCCGGCGTTCGCCGCTCTGACCCGTATCGTCCGCAAGCCCGGCGGCGCCTCGGAGGCCGAGATCGTGCTGCCCGACGAGGCGACCGCGCACCGCGGCTACCGCATCCACCCGGTGATGCTCGACGCCGCCCTGCAGTGCCTGGCCGCGGCGCTGCCCGACGAGTCGTTGATGGGCTCGGCCGGGATGGAAGAGGCAACCTATCTGCCGGTCGCGGTCGAGAACATCCGGATCTTCGGCGACGTCGGCCGCCGGGCCCGCGGGCACGCCGAACTGGTCAGCCACGACGACGGCGGAATCCTGGGCCGGGTCACCCTGACCGACGACGCCGGCACGGTCACCGCCGAACTGTCCGGGATCTATCTGCAGCGGGTGCAGCGCCGTACCGTGCCGCTGCCGTTGACGCAGAAGATCTTCGACACCGAGTGGGTCGACGCTGCCGCTCCCGCGCAGCCTCCGGCGGCCGCCGACGGCAGCTGGCTGGTGCTGACCGAGCCTGGCGAAACCGAGTCGCTGGCAGCCGATTTCGCCGCCCGCTTCGGCTCGGACAACCGCCGGGTGATCACCGCGGACCTGACCAGCGAACCCGCGGTGCGGGAGGCGTTCGCGCAGACCGCCGACGACCCGGACCGGCCCCCGGTCGGGGTGATCGTGTTGGCCGCCCGCAGTGCCTTCGACGGGACCGAGACCGGTGACGCGCCGGCCCGCGGTCGCGACCTGGCCTGGTCGGTGGCCTCCACGGTGCGCACCATCGTCGGCGGCTGGCACGGCACCGCGCCGCGGCTGTGGCTGGTGGGCCGCAACGGCCTGACGGTGGGGGACGAAGCGGGCGACCCGTCGATCAGCGCCCTCAAGGGGCTGGTGCGGGTGCTGGCCTACGAGCACCCGGACCTGCGCACCGGCGTGGTCGACCTGGACGCTTCGGCAGACCCGGCGGCGGCCTTGATCGCCGAGTTGGGGCTGGCGAGCACCGACGACGTCGTCGCCTGGCGCGGGGAGAACCGCTACGCAGAACGGCTCAAGCGCGCGACCCTGACCCCCACCGGCGCCCCGGCCGTGCGATCCGACGGCGCCTATGTGCTGACCGGCGGCCTGGGCGGTATCGGGCTGGTCGTCGCCCGGTGGCTGATCGAGCACGGTGCCGCGCGGATCGTGCTCAACAGCCGGTCACAGCCGTCGCAGGAGCAGCGCGCTGTGCTGGCCGAGCTCGAGGCTCGAGCCCAGATCGCGGTCGTCTCGGGTGATCTCGCTACACCCGGTGTGGCCGAAAGCCTGGTGGCCGCCGCGGAACAGACCGGCTTGACGCTGCGCGGTGTCATCCACGGCGCCGCGGTCATCGATGACCAGATCGTGGTCGGCATCGACAAAGAGACCCTGGGCCGGGTGTGGGCGCCCAAGGCGGCGGCGGCGCTGCGACTGCACGTCGCAACCGTCGGCAAAGAGCTGGACTGGTGGGTCGGCTTCTCTTCGACCTCGTCGCTGCTGGGGGCACCCGGTCAGGCGTCCTACGCCGCGGCCAGTGCCTGGCTGGACGGCCTGGTCGCGTGGCGGCGGGCGGCCGG
Source organism: Mycobacterium sp. UM_Kg27 (assembly GCF_000972905.1). Classification (NCBI taxonomy): domain Bacteria; kingdom Bacillati; phylum Actinomycetota; class Actinomycetes; order Mycobacteriales; family Mycobacteriaceae; genus Mycobacterium; species Mycobacterium sp. UM_Kg27. The sequence continues at coordinate 60,644 of NZ_JRMM01000006.1, read as the reverse complement.
ACTGCCGGCCATCACCATCAACTGGGGCCAATGGTCGGGTGTCGGTGTCGCCCAGGAGCTCAAGTTCAGTGCGCTGGACCCGATCAACCCCGATGAAGGCATGGAGGCGCTGGAGGCCATCCTCAGCGGTGACCTTTCCCGGGTCGGCGTCGCGCGACTGCGCCTGGACCGGGTGGCCGCGGCCTTCCCCGAACTGCAGCAGCTGGGGTACTTCGCGACGCTGGCCGAAGAGCTCGACCTCGACGACGAGGACGACGACTGGCCCGGTCCAGAAGGACTGAAGCAGCTCAGCGCCGCCGAAGCCACCAAAGCCGTTGTCGCACGGTTGGGTTCGCGGATCATGGCCATCATGGGCTACCCCAAGGGCAGCGTCATCGACCCGGCTCGGCCGTTGACCGAGCTGGGTATGGACTCACTGATGGCGGTGCGCATCCGCAACACCGTTCGGGGCGACTTCGGCGCGGAGCCCCCGGTGGCACTGCTGCTGCAGGGTGCCTCACTGACCGACCTGGCCGCCGACCTGGCCCGCCAACTCGGCCTCGCCGGACTGGAGGGGGCGGACGGCGCGGGCGACGTCGGCGGTGTTCGGAGCCGAGCCCAGCAGCGTGCCGCGGCACGTCAGCGGGCCGCGGCACGGCGAAAAGTAGGAGATCGTTCGTGACCAACAATGAAGTGCCGCCTAACGCGATCGCGGTCGTCGGCATGGCGGGGCGCTTTCCGGGCGCCCGCACGCTTACCGGATTCTGGAACAACCTGCGCAACGGCGTCGAATCCATCGTCACGCTGTCCGAAGACGAGCTGCGTGCCAGTGGTGTGAGCGACCAGGCGCTGGCGAACCACAACTATGTGCGGCGCGCTGCATTGCTGGAGGGCATCGACGAGTTCGATGCAAGCTTCTTCGGCTTCACCCCGCTGGCTGCTCGGACCATGGACCCGCAGCACCGGCTGTTCCTGCAGACCGCCTGGCACGCGTTGGAGGACGCCGGATACCGGCCCGGCGAGATCGAGGGATCGGTCGGCGTCTACGGCACCAGCACCACCAGTGGCTACCTGCTGCACAACCTGATGTCGCACTACGACCCGAACCTGATCATCGGGCAGGGCGTCAGCTTCGAGATGGTCAACCTGTCGTTGCAGAACGACAAGGACTATCTGGCCACCCGGGTGGCCCACCAGCTCGACCTGCACGGCCCGGCGCTGTCGGTGCAGACGGCCTGCTCGTCGGCGTTGGTCGCACTGCACCTGGCCTGCCAGAGCATCCTCAACGGGGAATGCGACATGGCGCTGGCCGGTGGGGCGTCCCTGCGGGTACCGCATCACGTCGGATACTGGCACGAGCCCGGCTCGATGGTCTCGGCGAGCGGGCACTGCCGGCCCTTCGACGTGCGCGCCGACGGCACCATCTTCTCCAGCGGTGTCGGTGTCGTGGTGCTCAAGTCGCTGGAGGCGGCCGTCGATGACGGTGACCAGATCCATGCGGTGATCCGGGGTTCGGCGCTGAACAACGACGGCGGCACCAAGATGACCTACGCCGCGCCCACCGCTGCCGGCCAGGCCGACGTGATCGCCGAGGCCCACGCGGTCGCCGAGGTCGATGCGTCCACCATCAGCTACATCGAGTCGCACGGCACCGCCACCCCGCTGGGTGACCCCATCGAGATCGAAGGCCTGCGACAGGCTTTCGCCGTCTCCGACGAACAGCGTTCCGGCCCCTGCTATGTGGGCTCGGTCAAGTCCAACATCGGGCACCTGGAGTCGGCGGCCGGTATTGCCAGCCTGATCAAGACCATCCTGTGCCTCAAGCACCGGGCGATTCCCGGCACGCTGCACTACACCAGCCCGAACCCCGAGTTGCACCTCGAGGACGGGCCGTTCCGCATCCGCGGCGAGTACGGGCCGTGGGAAGCCGACGGCATCCGCCGCGCCGGGGTCAGCTCGTTCGGCGTCGGCGGCACCAACGCCCACGTCATCGTCGAGGAATGGCCCGAGGAAGACGCTGTGGCGGCGACGCCCAAACCCGGCCCCGAGGTGCTGCTGCTGTCGGCACGCACGGCCGAGGCGCTGGCGCAGGGCCGCCTCGATCTGGCTGCTGAGCTCGCCGGCGGAGGCGACGCCGAGGCGCCCAGCCTCCCCGACGTCGCCTACACACTGGCCAACCGGCACCCGCACAACCTGCGGCTGGCCGCGGTCGTCGCCGATCGCGCGGACGCAGCGGCAGTGTTGGGCGCCGAGGAGAGCGAGAACGTCTTCATCGGCGAGGGCATCGACCTGAATGACGTGGGCGAGGACGCCGCCGACCGGGTGGTGTTCCTGTTCCCGGGCCAGGGCGCTCAGCACATCGGGATGGCCCGCGGGCTCTATGACAGCGAGCCGGTGTTCGCCGAGTACTTCGACCGCTGCGTCGCCGGTTTCGAGGCGGAGTTGGGCTACGACCTGCGCGCGATGATCTTCGAGGGCACCTCGCGTGACCTCGAGCGCACAGACCGCACCCAGCCGGCCCTGTTCACCGTGGAATACGCACTGGCGAAGCTGGTCGAGAGCTACGGCGTGCGTCCGGCGGCGCTGGTCGGTCACAGCATCGGCGAATACGCCGCGGCCACCGTCGCCGGCGTCTTCGACCTCGACACCGCGATCACGGTGGTGGCGATGCGCGCCCGGCTGATGCATGCCGCGCCACGCGGCGTCATGGTGGCCGTCCCGATCAGTGCCGACGCGGTCGCTGCTTACCTGACCGGTGATGTGGACCTGGCCGCGGTCAACGACCCGGACGGCTGCGTGGTCGCCGGGACCGAAGCCGACATCCGCGAGTTCTCCGATGCGCTCAAGCAGGCCGGCATCAACGCGCGCCGGGTGCGGACCTCGCATGCGTTCCACTCCCGCCTGATGGACTCGATGATCTCGGAGTTCACCGCATTTTTGTCTCGGCAGACGCTCAACGAACCGCAGATCCCACTGCTGTCGAATCTGACCGGCACCTGGCTGGCGCCCAGCGAGGCGACCAACCCGGCGACGTGGGCGCGCAGTGTGCGGGCCACTGTACGTTTCGCCGACGAGATCGACACCGTGCTGGCCGACCCGCACCGGGTCCTGGTCGAGGTCGGGCCGGGCGCCACGCTGACCGCGTCGGCGGCCCGCAACCCCAAGTTCGCCAGTGGACATCGGGCCGTCCGACTGATGCGCCACCACGCCCAGAACCGCGACGACCGCGACACCTTCCTGCTGGCGCTCGGCCAACTGTGGGCGGCCGGCGTCGAAGTGGACTGGTCTGCGCTCCGCGGCGACTACCAGCCCAAGCGCGTCACTGTCCCCGGCTACCCCTTTGAACGCCAACGGCATTGGCTTGAGCACAATGCCGGTGCTACCTGGGTGTCCGGCTCGGGCACCGGTGGCGGCGGTGCAGCGGACGGGCAGCGCAACGGACAGGCGGCCGGCGGCGGCGAGTCCATGGAAGCGACGCTGCAACGGATCTGGGCGGTCTGCCTGGGGGTCGGCTCGGTGGACCGCACCGCCAACTTCTTCGACGTCGGCGGCGACTCACTGGTGGCGATCAGCGTCGCCATGGCCGCCTCGCACGAGGGCCTGGACCTCACTCCGCAGGACCTCTACGACAACCCGACCGTCGCGGCCCTGGCCAAGGCGCTGACCGCCCGCTACGCCGCCGGCGGGCTGGGCCGCCAGTCGCTCGGTGAGGTCGAGCACCCGCCGATTCCGCCGAACATCACCTACTTCCTGGAGAACGGCGTCCGCGAACACGGTCGCTGGCGCATCCCGTTGATCCTGCGGCTGCGGCCCGACGTCTCGGTCGACGACGTCGCCGCCGTGCTGACCGCGGTGGTCAATCACCACGAAGCGCTGCGGGTGCGCATCACCGAGCGGGCCGGTACCTGGGAGCAGCGGATCGCCGAACCCGGCGAGTTCGGGGAGATCAGCACCCACTCGCTGCCCGAGGGGCTGACCGCCGAACATGACGCGGTGCGCACGTTGCTGACCGAGCACATCCGTGACCAGGATCTGTCCAGCCCACCGCTGACGGCGCTCTACATCCGCGGCGCGGCGGGGGACCTGTGCTACCTGGCGCTGAGTCTGCATGCAGGGGTCGGCGACGAGGCCTCCCGCGACATCCTGGTCACCGACATCTTCACCGCGTTCGGCCAGCAGCTGGGCGGCAACGACATCGAGCTGCAGCCGGTCGGGGCCGGATGGACCGAGTGGTCGCAGCGTTGCGCCGGGCTTGCGACCCACCCGGCGGTGCTGGAAAGCCGCGAATACTGGCTGAAGACAACGAAATCGGCGACGCTGCGGCTGGCCGCAGATGCCGCCGAGCCTCCTGCTGCGGCCGATCTGTCCAAGCTCACCACGACGTTGCCCGCCGCCGACACCAGCGAGATCGACGATGCCCGTCGGCGGCTGCGGCTGCCGATCAACGAGATCCTGCTGGCCGGGCTGAGCCGGGCGGTGGCATCGGTGGTCGGCGAGGGCACTCTGGCCGTCGAGATGGGGGGAGCGGGCCGTTCGGTGCTCAAGCCGGAGGTCGACCTGCGCCGTACCGTGGGCTGGTTCACCACGCTCTACCCGGTCGCGCTGGGCTGCTCCGCCGACGGCCAGCAAAGCGCCCGGCAGCTGTTGGACTCGATCCACGAAACATTGGACGGCGTGCCGCATTACGGGATCGGCTACGGCCTGCTGCGTTACCTGTACGCACCGACCGCGCGCCTGTTCGGCGCGGTCGCTCCCGCTGATGTGCACTTCTCCTACGTCGGGGCGATTCCCGAGCCGCCGGCGCTCGGCGATTCTCCGGTGCAGTTCGACCCCGATACCGCGATGCCGGTGCGCGAGGCGATCCCGGGGCTGGGGCATGCACTGGAGCTGCGGGTCTACCGCACCGGCGGTGTGCTGTACCTGGATTGGTGGCATGACAGCCGCCGGATCGAGGAGTCTGTGGTGCGCGCGATAGCCGACGGGTTCTCCGCGGCGGTGATGGATCTGGTCCGCGCGGCCCTCGCCGAAGAGGACATGGCCTCGCAGGGCGAGGACGAAATGACCTTGGTCGAGCTGTCGTAGTCCGTTGATTTAGGAGAGAGCCGAAAGTGTTTGCCACGTCGGTCATTCGGAAGCTGGCGATCAGTGAGGAGATGCTGGCCGAGACCCACAATTTCGTGGGTTTGGCCGCGCACGTCACCGGTCCGGTCGACATCGACCTGCTCTCGGAGGCCTACGAGGCGCTGCTGGAGGCGCATCCGATCCTCACCGGCCGGCTGGAGCGACTGCCCGACGGGCGGCATCAGTTCGTCACCGACGATCTGATGCCCGACGGCATCGAGGTGATCGAACTCGACGGGCCCGACGCGCAGCCGCCTGCTCCGCGCTTCGACCAGGCGGAGTCGTTGGTGGCGATGCGGGTGATCATCCGCGACGGGCAGGCTCAGCCGACCCTGTATGTGCACCATGCCGTGGCCGACGGTCACCACATGTATGCGCTGATCGAGGAGATGCTGTCCTTCTACACCGACCTGGTCACCACCGGCCGGATCGGTGCGATCAACGTTGAGCCCGCTCCGCTGTCCATTGAGGCGGTGCTGGCCGATCGGGGGATCGAGAAGCAGCAGCGCTCCGGGATCGAGCGGTTCATGCCGGCGCTGTTCGCCTACGACCTGCCGCCGACCCGGCGGGCCGTCGGGCAGGAGACGCCGGAATCGCCGATGCTGGTGCCGATGGCGTCGACCCGGTTGACCGAAAGCCAGACCGACAACGTGGTCGCGTTCGGCCGGGCCCACGACCTGAGCCTGCACGCGGTGCTCTCGGCAGCGGTGCTGATGGCCGAATGGCAGCTGCGCGGCAAGCTGAGTATCCCGGTGCCCTACGTCTACACCGTCGACTTGAGATACTTTCTGTCACCGCCCGTTTCGGCCACCGGATGCACCAACCCGATCGGGCTGGCCACCTACCTGGCCGAGGTTGATGCCAAGACCGACCTGGTCGAGATCGCTCGGGACATCGCCGCGAACTTCCAGAAGGACCTCGACGAAGGTGTCATCCAGCAGTCCCGGTTGCACTTCAGCCCGCAATACGTCGGAAACCCGCCAGGACTGCCCGACGTCGTGGTGCTGAGCAACAACGGTCTGGTTCCGCCGGTGCGGACGCCGCCGGGTGTCGAGGTGACCACAACACATGGCGAGCTGTACTTCGCCGTGAGCGCGGGCATCGACATCTACTTCACCCAGATCTTCTCCGGGCAGCTCAACATCGAGTACCACTCCCACGGACCGGCGCCGGAGCGCTCGGTGGAGACGATTCGCGCGCTGCTGTGCGATATCGCCGATCGGCACGCCGCCGGCGTCAGCTGACCGGGCCGAAGGCGTAGCGGTGGTACTGCAGCATTTCGCGCAGCGGCCGCACCGCCCGGGCCAGCCGACTGGATCGCCGGAACCCGGCCGGGACCCGACTGAAGGTCTCGGCGTCGAAGAGATTGGCGGCCGCCAGCAACCGAATGCCGGTGACCTTCTCCAGAATGTCGGAGGGATCGTTGACCGCCCAATGCAGCGTTGCGCCGGACTGACGCTGCAACCGGTGGGTCTTCTGGGTCTTGATGCCGAACCAGTTGTAGAAGTCGATCTGCAGTTCGCCCGCCGGGAACTTCTCGACGATGCTCTGCAGCAATGCCACACCATCGTCTTCGGACAGGTACATGCTGATGCCCTCGGCCAACAGCAGGACCGGGCGGTCGGTGGGAATCTCGTCCAGCCACGACGGGTCGGTCGCCAACGTCGCCACCAGGTGGTAACCCGGGCGGTCGGGGTACACCTGCTTGCGCAGCGCGATCACCGGCGGCTGATCCACGTCGTACCAGGCGACTTCGGGGCCGGGATCGATCCGGAAGACGCGGGCGTCCAATCCGCAGCCGAGGTGAATGACGGTCGCGTTCGGGTGGGCGGCCAAGAACTGACGCGCCCAGATGTCGTACTGGGCGGTGCGTACCGTCACCAAGGGCGCCCAGCGGCCGGGAGCCTTGAGTGCGTCCCAGTCGAAGTCGATACGGTCGACCGCCTCTCTGGCGTACCGATCGCCCAGCACCGGCTGGTCGAAATCGGCGTCAAGTGCCTTGAGGTAGAGCGTCGTCAGCATGGTTGCCGCGGCGCCGTGCAGGTCGACGGGGATCTTGTCTGCCACGTCGGCGAGCCTAATACGCTGAACGGGCAGTCGATGCACCGCACGGTCGGACCCGGCGGTTCAGCGAGGCTCGACGTAGGAGAGCCGAAGCTGGGACCGCCGCATGAAACAGGAGGAACAGATGGCGATTGAGGCCAGCGATCGCAACGGACGAGCGCCGCGGATCCTGTTGTTGTACTACAGCTTCTCCGGGCAGTCGCTGAAGGTGCTCGAGGCCGCCGGGGAGGTGTTCGCGCAGCGTGGCTGCGAGGTAGTCAAGGCCGGTATCGAGTTCACCGACCCGCGCTACTCGCAGCGTTTCGCGCAGTTCCCGCTGCGGCGGGTCTGGCCGGACATGCTCAGCGTGCTCAAGGCGCAGCAGCGGGGCGAGACGGGGGAGATCCGCACGCCCGACGCGGTGCGCGATGGTGAGTACGACTTGATCTGCATCGGCTCGCCGACCTGGTGGAAGGCGCCCGCCATGCCGATCAGGTCGTTTCTCCAGACCGATGAGGCCCGAAAGCTTCTGGACGGCAAGCCGTTTGTGGTGTTCACCGTGTGCCGCGAGTTCTGGCAGGAGAACTACGCTGAGGTCTGTCGGCTCGCCGAGGGGTGCGGTGGTCGCTACCAGGACGAGATTCACCTCAGCTACCCCGGCGACCCGCTGCGCTCGATGCTTGCGCTGACCAGTTACCTGGGCAGCGGCCGCTACCGGGAGCGCTACCTGGGCCTGCGCCTGCCACCCACCAACGTTCAGCCCGAGCAGCTCGACCGGGTCCGCAAGTTCGCCGCGGGCCTGGTGAGCCGGTTGTTCGGCAAGTGAGAGGTCAGCGGTAATGCCTCGTTCCTTTGAGGTGACATTCTCCTCACCTGCCTCGGTCGAAGAGGTCCACCGTGCCTTCGGTGACCGGTCCTACTGGCAGGCCCGGCTGGAGGCCTTCGGCGGAAGCAAGACCCTCGACTCCCTGGATGTCGATGCCGATGGCCGCATTCGGGTCGCTGTGACCGAGGACCTGCGCCACGGCGCATTGCCCGGCATGTTGGCCAAGGTGTACCGCGGCGACCTCAACATCGTCACCACCGAGGTGTGGACGCCGGCCGGCGACGGACGGGTCAACGGTGAGATCGCGGTCGCGGTGACCGGTGCCCCGGGGTCGGGGAGCGGCATCGCGGTGCTCGAACGTGACGGCGCCGGATCGAAGCTGGCGCTCAATGGCACGATCCGGTTCAAGGTGCCATTGGTGGGTGGCCCGATCGAGAGCTTCCTTGCCCGGGAATTCTCGCAAGGAATTCCGGAAATTCAATGGTTCACCACGACCTGGCTGGGAAAGAATGCCTGAATCCGAGTTCACTTACAGTCACGTGCCGACCACGGCCGAGGCGTTGTCCCGGTTGGAGATGCCGCTGGCCGAGGCCATGATGACCCAGCGCGCGATCCGGCGGGTGTACTCCGACCCGGTCGACGACACGGTGGTGCTCAAGTGCATCGAGTTGGCGCTGCGTGCGCCGACTGGTAATGACGGGCAGAACTGGGAATTCATCGTTGTGAAGGATCGCCGCGTCAAAGAAGAATTGGCCAAACGTTATCGGCAGGCTTGGAAAATTCAGCGCGGCGTGGTGTTGCGGAGAAAAATCAAGACCGACGAAGCTATCGCCGGTATCGCGCGGGCGATGGAGTGGCAGATCGACCATTTCGCCGAACTTCCGGTGCTCGTGGTGGCCTGCCTGCGCCTGGGTGCGCGGGAGGGCCGGTTGCCGGTGGTGCGCATGCCGCATATCGCCGAATCCGCCTACTGGGGGTCCATCTATCCCAGCGTTCAGAACCTGCTGCTGGCTGCCCGCGCCATGGGCTTGGGCGCATCGCTGATCACGCTTCCGCTGTGGAATCAGCGCGCCGTGCGGCGCGTCCTGCGCCTGCCGCACGAGGTCACGCCGTGTTGCATCGTGCCGCTCGGTTGGCCCCGGGGGCGCTACGGTCCCACCACCCGCAAGCCGGTCGGAGAGGTGGCTCATCTCGATGCCTATGGCGATCTCGCGTGGCTGGATAACTGAATGGCACCCTGGGATCCAGCTTTGCCGAAGTTTACGTGGAACTTAGCGGAAAACATTCCTCCAGTGATGTAAGTTAATCACCACTCGCTTAGACACTCGGCTGTAACACCTATATGCTGTCACGGTTCGTGGGGGACACAAGGGGGATTTGTGATTGGTGGGGGGGCGCGTCAGCGTCGGTATACAACTGGGGGAGCGCATCGAGCGGTTCCGGGGCGTCGGTTTGCCATTGCTGGGGGGCCGGTAGCCGTCCCGCAGGGCCGGTCTGCGACTTCCGGTGCACACCGTGCAGCGCCACAGCGTCGCGCTGCGAACGCTGGTACGCGCCTTACGGCGTCGCAGCGGCGGTACACCACAGCCAGCGCCGCCGTCGCCGCCGCCGCCGCGACAGCCGTCGCGGCCGTCAGCCCGGTCTCTCCGGTCGCCCCGTGGGTGCCGGAGCTGACCGCTGCCGAGCGCGCGGTACAGCTGGCGGCCGAGGCGTCATTCCTCAACATCCCGTTCAACCTGTTCCAGGACTTCGTCAACATCCCGTTCAACGAGGTGTCGGCCACCAATGTCCTGGCCAACTCGTTCTTCTTCACCGGCAACTGGTTCACCCCGAGTGCCACCAATATCTGGGGTGAGGACCCGGGCGACCCGGGCCACTTCATGGCCGTGATGGATTACATGCTGCCGTTCGCCCCGCAGCTCTCCGGCCTGTACGACCCCACGATCGACCCGGATGCGTTGGCCAACGGCACGGCGGGCTGGGGTCAGCAGTTCGCGATGTTCGCCGCGGCCCTGTTGCCGATCAGCGCGTCGTGTGACTCGATCCAGTGCTATCCGATGTCTCCGGTCGAGCCGATCACCGGGATCACCGGCTTGGACGCGACGCTGAACTTCTTCATGAAATTCAGCAACTTTCCGAACGACGACAATCAGCTGGACCTGTTCAAGTACTGGCTCAAGGTGCCGATCCAGGACATGTTGGACGGTTACAAGTTCCCGGACAGCCCGTGGAGTGATCCCGACAACCCGACCTCCGGCGGCATCGCCAACCCGGACGCCGGCGTCGGCCCGGGTGGGGCGGTGCCGGGCGGACCCATGTACGGCGGGCAGCCATGGTCCGGTGAAGCTCAGCCCGGGTTCGGCTACCCGGGCACCCACCCGCTCCTCAATCCCGACGGCAGCATCTACCTCGACGAGTACGGCAATCAAGTCAACCTGATGCCGTGGGCGGGACTGACCTTCAAGCTGGACCCGTTCGGCCCCATGCAGCGATGGTTCGACAGCCTGATGCAGCCGGTCGACTGGAGCGTCAACGGCGACGACCCGCTCACCGGCTTCCACTTCGCCGGCCCGGAGGAGGTCTTCCAGGCCATGAAGGCCCTGATCGCCGGGATGGTCGTCGACTTCAACCCGTACGTCGCCGGCAGCCCGATGTGCCCGGGGCTGTGCAACATGCCGCCGGTCTCCCCGCCGTGGGGCGTGACCAGCCTGGACCTGGTCAAGTCGATCCAGGGCATCGGCGCCCCGAACCCACTGATCCAGCAGTGGATCGACCTGACCGAGCAGGAAGGCGAGAATGCCGTGGGCAACGCCAACGGCGGGACCGACGAGCAGCTCCTCGCCGGTATCTCTGCTCTGCAGACCGGGATGTTCACCTTCGACGCGGACACCCACAACCAGATCATCGACATGCTCGCCGATATCAACCCCTACCTGCCCGCCCTGGCCGTCAACGGCGGGATCTTGACCGACCCGGGCCTGCTGGGGCCGTGGCCGATCAACCCCGAGACCGGCTACTACATGCCGCCGTCCTGGAACCCCGACCTGCCACTGGACGAGCAGGAGATCGGCGACTTCGGCGGCAAGAACTCGCTGCTGCTCTGGGACGATTTCCTGCGGTTCCTCGACCCGAGCGGCGGACTCGTCACCGATCTCGACGCGTGGTGGACCGACATCGCGGGCTGGTTCACCTTCTAGATCCAGTTCGCGCCCAAGCGACGTCGCGGCAGCCCGGCCATTCCTACGGTCGGGCTGCCGTGTGTTTCGGGGGGCAGGCGCCAATGTCGCGGCGTCTTGATCTCATACCAAATCCAGCGTCTACATCGGTTGTCAACATGTGACTCTCGATTTGCGCTCAGGTAACACTTTGGTAGATTGCATGAACCGGACGCGGTGGCGCCTCGTTCTCACTCACTTTAGCTTGTTGGAGGTAATCGGGATGGTTGCAGCCTTGCGTTCGTACTTTTCCGCGGGGCTGGCCGTCACCACCGCCGGACTCATCGCCGTCGTTCCGCCGACGCCCGCGATGCCCGCGATGCCCGAACTGGCCACGGTTCAGCTGGACTCGCAGCTCACCGCCGGCGAGTCATGGCTCAACGTTCCGCTGAACCTGTTCCAGGCATTGGTGAACATTCCGGCGAACGAGATCCACGGGCTGGACACCCTGGCGAAGTCGCTGTTCTACAGCGGCCCCTGGATGGCCGGAAGTCCGACGAACGCCTGGGGTGAGGACCCCGGCGACATGGGGCACTTCGAGGGCATCCTTCAGATGATGTTCCCGTTCCCCTTGATCTCCGGCGCCGGTCATGAGGGGGACCGAGACTTCCCCGGCCTCGGACAGCAGCTGTCCATGCTGGCCAATGTTCAGATTCCGATCGACCTGAGCTGTGCGGGCCTGGACTGCCTGCCGGTCATGCCGACCAGCCCGATCACCGGTTTCACCTGGATCGACCAGTCCATCTGGAGCGTGCTGATCGCTCTGGGCCTGCAGTATTTCCCGCTGATCCAGAACTGGTTCCAGGTCCCGTTCTCGGACATGATGGACGGCAACCAGTTCTACTTCGACCCGAACGGACCAGGCATGGTCAACATCGGGTACGCCAACGACATGTACTACTGGGAGGGCACTCGCACCCTCGCGGAATTGGGGCTGAACCCCGAGGACTACCCCAACATCGACCCGGACGCCCCATTGCAGCCATGGGCGGGCAGCTACTACGCGATGGACTTCACCACGCCGTTCACCAACTTCTTCGACAGCCTGATGCAGCCGTTCGACGTCAACAAGTTCGAACTGCCGGACCTGCTCGAATTCGCCCGCGCAGTGCAGTCGTTCATCGCCTCATCCCTGCTGGCCTTCAACCCGTTCATTCCGGGCAGCCCGCTGTGCCCCGGCCCGTGCCTGCTTCCCGGGCCCGGCGGCGACATCTTCAACCCTGACGACTGGAACACGCCCAGCTACTACTGGCTGGTGAAGATGATGGACGACCTGTGGCCGGGCAACCCCGTCATCGGTGAGTGGATGGACGCTTACGACGCGGGCACCGCGAATGTCTCCAACCCGGAGATGATCGAGACCCAAGCGTGGTTGTGGCGCCTGGGCACCGTGCTGCTCGACATCAAGAACCCGCTACCGCCGGACCCGTACATCGACACCACCGGCTTCCTGCCCACTCCTGAGCAGCTGCAGGCATTCTTCGGTGACTACTGGTACAACATCTTCGACAACTCCGGGATCATCGGGCCGTTCGACGTTCAGGGCCTGTGGGACGCGATCTTCAACATCACGCCGGAGTAGCGGCTCGCCGCGCCCGCGTGCCGGTCACCTCCGGCGTGCGGGACGGCGGCACATCAGCGGATCGTCGAACACCGTTGGGCGGCTCAGCATTGCGCCGCCCGACGTTAAGGGCTGTGGGGCTGCTACGCGCCGATCAGGCCCGACAGGTCGGGCAGGTAGGGGTAGAGGTCCGGCAGCGCGGACTGCGGCAGTAATCCCAGATCGACCTGGGCGGCCGTCCAGCCCTGCTCGACACCGAGTTGGATATTCTGCGACACCAGATCCCAGTCGATACCCGGCATGCCCCACGACACCGGGGTGGCGATGTCGGCGGGATCAGAACGGTCGTAGCCCAGATCGATCAACACCCGCAACGCGGGCTGGATGAAGTCAGCCATCGCCGGCCCGAACAGCGGAAACATCCGCAGCGATTCGAGCAGCGGCAGATTCATAGTGGGGATCAAGTAGATGGAGGTGTCGCCGTCGTACCCCTCTGACATGGGCAGCTTCACCGCGTCCGCCATCGCACTCGGGTCCCAAGAACTGGGATAGCCGGTAATCAGGTACGGATGCAGATAGACGTAACCCGCCATCGAATTCGCCAGCGCCAGCAGGTTCAGCGGATATTTGGGGAAGTCGGTCGCGCCGCTGTACTCGAAGTTGTAGATGTCGGTGGTGTAGGGCGTATCGACGGGCGTGGGCGGAAGACTCCCGAAGTCCAGCGGAAAGCGCGTGAAGATACCGCCGTTGGGCGTGTTGAGATCCTCGACCAGCACGAAATGCAGATTCGCGGGGTCGGGCGCCGATGCACCGGCCAGGGCGAGGTCGATCATCGCCTGCGTGGCGATCGATGTGGTCGAGGAGACGCCGAACACCGTCACCGGTCCGTCTTCCAGATGCCGCGCGATGTCCTGGTTCAGGGTCTTGGCGGCGTCGAGAAGGCTCTGCTGGTAATCCGAGGGATTCAGCGGCTCAACGACCGGGGTGTAGCCCGAATAAATCGACTGGCCCGGAAAAGGATTGGCGGGGTTGATGAACAGATCCATCACCCGTTGTTGGTAGACCGCACCGGGATCTGGCGTCAGGACATACCCCATGATCAACGCCGTGCCGTTGCTCTCCCCGAAAGCGAACGATGCGTTGAACATCGAGGTCAGCCCCATCAGTCCGGCGCAGCCCCCCGCCAAGACACCGGCCGTCAACCATCGATAGCTGGAATGCGTCATCTGATCCCCCATTTATCTCAGACACATGCTCGCGTCAGCCTACACAGGCTTTGGACCCAGCGCGCGCCGAGGCGGCCAACACTGTCTCGGGCGGCGAAAGCGCGTCTGCTGTCGCGAATATCGCGGGAGATAAGGTGAGCGCGTGGTTCTACCAGGTCCGGGCGACGAAAGCGCAGCGATCGTCACCGGCGCGTCCTCCGGGATCGGTGCCGCGATGGCCCGCGAGCTCGCGCGGCGTGGCCACCAGCTGATCCTGGTCGCCCGCAGCGCCGATCGGTTGCACGCGCTGGCCGGCGAGTTGAGTGCGCTTCGACTGCGACCGGTGCACGTGCTGCCGACCGATCTGCGCAGTGCTGCCGAACGAGCCGCGCTGCCCGGCCGGATCGCTGAGCTGGGCGTGGTGCCGGATGTTCTGATCAACAACGCCGGGGTGGCGAGGGTGGGGCTGATCGCGCAATCCGGGCCGGAAGATCAGCTGGGACTGATCGAGGTGGACGTGGCCGCTGTCGTCGACCTGTGCACCCGGTTTCTGCCCGGCATGGTGGCGCGGGGGCGTGGCGCGGTGCTGAACGTGTCCTCGATCGCCGCGTTCGGCCCGCTGCCCGGCCAGGCCAGCTACGGCGCCGCCAAGGCGTTCGTCGCGTCATACACCGAAAGTTTGCGGAGTGAGCTGCGCGGGACCGGCGTCACGGCCACCGTGCTGTGCCCGGGGCCGGTCGACACCGGTCTGGATGTGGCTGCGGGATTCCGGAAGGGCGAGCGCCGGCGAGTGCTGCCGGGCGTGATGTGGAAGTCGGTGGACCACGTTGCTAGGGCAGCCGTCGACGGCGTGGCCGCGGGCAAGGGCAGGGTGACCCCGGGCTGGGCGAATCGCCTGATCGTGGGCATATGCCGTGCTGTTCCCCATGGCCCACTGCTACCGTTGCTGGCACGGCGCACGCCACTGTCGACGCGCAACGCCGGGACGGGAAAGGTCGGGCCATCGTCGAAGTCAATCAGGGGCAGGTCGCTGGACAGGGGGAGCAGTGTCGTGCTTGAGGTGATCGATAAGGGCTGCGTCAGTGAGGCACATCCGGCGCCTTTGCTGTTCGTGCACGGAGCATGGCACGCCGCGTGGTGCTGGGACGAGAATTTCCTCGGCTACTTCGCCGATCTGGGTTACCGTGCGCTGGCTGTCAGTTTCCGTGGCCACGGCAGCAGCTCCAACGACAAGCCGCTGCGACACTGCAGCGTCGAGGACTACGTCCAAGACGTCCGCTCGGTCGCCGATGAGCTGCCGGTCTCGCCGGTGGTGATCGGCCACTCGATGGGCGGGCTGATCGTGCAGAAGTACCTCGAGAGCCGGCCGGCGCCTGCCGGAGTACTGATGGCCTCGATTCCCCCGCAGGGCAACTACGGATCGAGTCTGCGCTGGCTACGCCATCGGCCGTGGCAGGCCATCAAGATGGCGGTGACCGGAAAGTCGCTGCCCTATATCAACACACCGGAGCTGGCCCGCGAGAAGTTCTTCTCGCCGGCGACCCCGGAGCACACCGTGTTGGAATGCGCGGCGCGGCTGCAGGAGGACAGCGCGCGGGTCAGTGTCGACTGCTTGATGCTTAAACTGCCGCATCCGAAGCGGGTAACCACACCACTGCTGGTGCTGGGTGCCGAGCAGGACGGCGCGCACACCTGCAAAGAGGTGCGGGCCACCGCGCGTGCCTACGGCACCGAAGCCGAATTCTTTCCGCGTATGGGCCACAACATGATGCTTGAACCGGGCTGGGAGGCCGTGGCCGAGCGCATTCACACCTGGCTCGGTTCCCGCGGCCTGTAAACGCCCCAGCTGTTCGGGCCAGATTCGGCCCGCCCTCTCAGTCCTTGGTGAAGTGGTACAGGCGGTAGACGAACTCGCCGTTCTTCAGGGCGCCGTTGAAGGTCCAGTCGGTTGCGGCGCTGGCGAAGCGGGCCAGACCACCGTGGTGGGCGATCATGTCCTGCTTGCGGGCCAGATTCTTCTCGTTTCCGCGCAGCACGTCCATGCTGATGTCCTCCTGCGACACCAGCCGCAGACCGGTGTCGGCCAGCTCGGCATCCCAGCGGGCCAGCTCGCTGCGCCGACGGAAATCGGTGTAGAGGAAGTGACCGCCCGGGGCCAGCACCCGTGCCGCGCCGTTGAAGAACTTGGCCGGGTGCGGATACAGGTGCGATGCCTCCACTTGGAACACCACGTCGAACGAGCCGTCTTCGAAGGGCAGGTTCTCCGCGTCACCCTGCACGAAGTCCATCCCGGGCAGCTGGTGGCGTTCCCGGCAGAACTCGATGGCGGTCTCGTTGAGGTCCAGGCCGGTGTAGGAGGCGGGCTTGAAAGTGCGGGCGACATACGACGCGCCGCCGCCGTGGCCACAGCTCACCTCGAGCACCTTCTTGCCGGCCAGATCAGTCAGGGCGGCGGTGCGGTGGTACTGCTGGATGAAGAACCGGTTGGGTTCGTCGGACGCCTCCAGGGGCACCGCCATCGGCGGGTCCTCTTCATAGCCGTAGTTGAGGAACAACCAGTCGTCGCCGCTGAGCATCTTGGTCTGGGTGGAGAACCGCTTGGTCACGAAAGACGTGAACAACAGGTGGTAGACGAACGGGTTCGTCATGACGCGGTGGGATACCGGATTGAAGATCAGGCGGTTCATCGTGACCATCGAAAAAGTATCTCACGATTCTGGAGGGCCCGCCGTGGCCGGGTCCCAGGACAGCGACATCCTCAGTCGCGTAGACCGCGCATCAGAATTCGTTCCCACATCCGATCGGTCAACATCGCTCGCGCCAGCACGGTCGCCTTGCCGGAGAGCCCGACCACATAGCGCGGCTTGGGATTCTTGGCCCGGACCACGCGTAACACGGCACGCGCGACCACGTCGGGTTCGATCATCACGCCGCTCTTATTGGAGAGTTCACGAGTGTTGTCCGCGTAGCGGATCTTGAAGCTGCCGTAGGGATCATCCTCGGCGTACGACGGTCGTGCCTCTTGTTGCGAGGTGACGAACGGAGTCCGCACCGCTGTCGGGTCCAGCAGCACCACTCGCACTCCGAACGGCGCGACTTCGGCGCGCAGCGAGAGCGACAGCGCCTCCATGCCGTACTTGACCACGTGGTAGCCGCCGGCCCCCGGACTGGCGAAACGTCCGCCGGTGCTGCCGATGTTGACGATCACGCCGGCCCCGCGCTGGCGCATTCTCGGCAGGACCGCTTGAGCTAAGTGAAGTGTCGCAACGACATTGGTTTCGAACAATCTGCGCAGGTCATCGAGAGCCACTTGTTCGAGCGGACACGTCAGGGGAAATCCGGCGCTGTTGACCAGAACATCGACCCCGCCGTGTTCGGTGGTGATCTCCGCGATGAGCTGGTCGACCGCAACCTCATCGGTGACGTCCAGGGCGCGGGCGATCAGCCCGCGTTGCGAAAGACGTTGCAGCGCTTCGGGGTTACGGCCCACCGCGAAAACGCGGTAGCCGGCGGACTGTAGCCGATCTGCGGTCGCCTCGCCGATCCCGCTCGTCGCCCCGGTGACCAGCGCTACCGGGGTCATCGGGTGCCGGTGTTCCCGGAGTGCACGGGCGCGGGGTCCGCGCCGGACTCGGCAGGCACCAACTCGACGGGCAGGTGCTCCAGACCGCGCATGGTCGCATTGACCAGGTAGCGATACTCCCCGGCCAGTCGGATGGCCTTGACGTGGGGGATCAGCTGCGTCAGCACCCGGCTGACTTCGATGCGGGTCAGGTGGGTGCCCAGGCAATAGTGCGCGCCGCCGCCGAACGCCAGGTGATCGGTCGGATTGCGGTCCAGGTCGAAGGTGTCAGGATCTGGGTAGTGCGCCGGGTCCCGATTGGCGGCCGCGTACAGGATCAGCACTCGCGCGCCGGCCGGAATGGTGTGGTCGCCGACCCGGTAGTCGCGGGTTGCGGTCCGGTAGAAACCCTGGACCGGGGAGACCAGTCGCAGTTGCTCTTCGATCGCGGCGGGGATCAGCTCAGGGTGTTCGCGTAGCCGGGTGTAGACGTCCGGACGCTGCGCCAGCGTCAGAAACAGACCCGAGATCAGGTTCGTCGTGGTCTCACTACCGGCGCCGACCAGCATGGACGCCGTCCAGAAGACCTCGTCGTCGGAGAGCGTGTCCGCACCGCTGGGCGCCGCCAGCATCGAGATCAGGTCGTCGCCGGATTCCGCGCGGCGCGCCTTGATCATCGGATCGAGGCTGCGGTGCATCGCGATGACCGCCTGGCTCGAGCGCATGTTCATCGCCATCCCACGCAGGTTCAGCGGTGCGAACGCGGCCTCATTGATGGTGTCCGCCCATTCCAGGAACTGGTGCCGGTCTTCCTGCGGTATTGCCAGCATCATGGTGATCAGCCGGTTGGGCAGCGGCTTGGCCAGATCGGCCACGATCTCGACGCGTCCGCGCTTGATCATCGCGGCGACGAGCTCGTCGGCGGCACGATTAATGTTGATCTCCCACGACTTCATCGCGCGGGGGGTGAAGGCACGAGACACCGACCGGCGCAGCCGGGTGTGCACCGGCGGGTCGGTGGCGTTCATGGTCTGCAGGCGGACCCGGAAGCGGGCCTGGCTCTCCGCCGACGACAGCGCCTCGTCGTCGCGCAACGCCTGGCGGACCTCGTCGTAGCCCGGGATGATCCAGATGCCGCGCTTGCGGCTGTACCAGACCTTCGGACCGGACAGCAGCGTGCGATATCCCGGGTAGGGATCGTGCATCGTCTCGGGGGCGAACGGGTCGAAGTCGGTCAGCGGCGCGGTTTCGCGTCGGGTCAGCGCATACCGGTAGGCGGTTGCCCGGTCGCGAGCCACCCCGATGAGCCCGTCGGTGCCGATCTTGAGCAGGCTGGCGCGAAAGCGAAGCCGACGCGTCAGTTCCTTCTGGTCCATCTGGCGAGCCCCTCCTCAGGATCGTCGGGTGTGGAGCGCGATTGGCCCGCGCCTGGCCCGCGGGTGGCTAGCCGCCACCCTAGCCCGGTGGCCGCTGTCGCCTGCAGGGACGTCGGTCACGAAAGAAGCGCCGGAGCGCGGGGACCTCAGTCCCGACTCGCTCCGGCGCTTCGACGCGGTGTCCTCAGTCTTTGACGAGGTCGAAAATGCGGTAGGTGATCTCGCCGCGGTCCAGATCGCGGTAGAACAGCGAACCCTCCACCACGGCGAACTCCCGGGCGAAGCGGCGCAGGAAGAACGGCATCCGCTCGTTGATCAGGTCGTTGGAGCGGGGCGAGTTGGCCGCCAGGCCGCGAACGACCTCGCGGCTGATGTCGCGCTCGTTGACCAACCGCAGCGGCGGGGTGGCCAGGGTCTGCTGCCAGGACTCGATGTCTTCCTTGGCGCGGAAGTCGGTGTGCAGGAAGTGCCCACCGGGACGCAGCACCCGTCCCACTTCGCGGACGAACTGGGCGAAGTCGGGGTAGATGTGCGACGCCTCGACGTTGACCACCGCGTCGAACGAGTTGTCCGGGAACGGCAGGTTAAGTGCGTCACCCTGCACGAAGTCCAGCCCCGGCACCTGGTGGCGCTGCTGACAGAAGGCGACACCGTCCGGGTTGAAGTCCAGGCCGGTGTAAGAGGCGGGCTTGAGGGTGCGGGCTAGAAAGGAGGCGCCGCCGCCGTGGCCGGAGCTGACTTCGAGCACGTTCTTGCCGGCCAGGTCGATCTGGGTGGCGGTCTGGTGGTAGAGCTGGATTGAGTACCGGTTCTCTTCGTCGGCCTCGTCGAGCTTCAGGCCCAGCGGCGGGTCCTGCTCATAGCCCCAGTTGAGGAAGACGACGTCGTCGTGTCCCATACGCTTGGTCATGAACGGGTACCAGTACTTGAAGGCCTTCTTGTACAGCGGCATCGCCGAGATGCGGTACACCAGATCGGCGCCGACTTTTTCCAAGGTCTCAGATGGGGAACGCACCATACCGAAAGTATGGCACAGCGCAGACGGAGCTTCAGACCTCGGTGAGCTGCGCCGGCAACTGCGCGCGTTGCGGCTCGCCGCGGTACCGCGACGGCGCACCGTCAATCTTGCAGATGCGCCACATCAACCGCGCCGCGGGATTCATCAGTCCGAGTTCATGGCAGACCATCCGCACATCGGCGAACATGTCCCGCCAGGTCTGGCGTGCGTCCGGGTTGCCGAAGAACCACTTCTTGCGCGCCGACTTGGGAACATCGAACTCGCGGAAGAATTTGCGGGGCGGCACCACCATCGCCTGCCCGAGCATGCGCATGACGACGGGCACATAGAGCGAGAGCATGAACCGGCTGCTCCACCACAGCCGTGGCACCCGCCGCTGCAGGTACTGGTGGGCGAACGAGATGTGACGCGCCTCTTCGGCGACGTGGATTCCGATCATCCTCCGGACGATCTCCGGGACACTGTCCTCTTCCCGAAGGGCAAGGGTCTGCAGGTAATCGAACGGGACCTCGCCCGCCAGGACCCCGAAGAAGAACGAGTTGGGCAACGGTCCGGCGTACAGCGGCACGATCGGGGAGAGCAGGCGCAGCCACCGCGGCATGCCCGGGACATCGACGCCGATGCGGTTCACCAGCTCCTGGAACATCAGCGTGTGGTTGCATTCCTCGATGCACTCGTGCAGGCAGTAGCGGTACTCCGGCGAGCCGTTGGGAACCCAGAACGTGTAGTGCATCAGGCCGCGCACCAGAATGCCCTCGAACTGCACGCCGACCTTGGCCATGTTGGCCTGACGCCACATGCCGATCGCGATCTTCTTTTCCAGGGGCTGCGCCTGGTACCACGGGTGGCGGCCCAGCGGGTCCGCTTCCGACAGCACCCAATGGGGGTCGTCCGCCTTGACCGCAAGTTCGGGGTCATTCCAGTCGATGTCCACGTACGGGTTGAAATTGCGTCGCACCGAGCTTTCGGACAGCGTCGCCAAGGTTTCGCCGTAAGCCGCGTCGCCCCCGACGTACATGGCGTTCTTCAGCCGTCGAACGAAGTAAAAAAGGGCATAGGGCACCGACGCGACGGCAATCGAGCCGGCCAGCAACCAGCAGATGTCGATCACGACGGTCGGCATACGGACCCATTCCCCTTTTCCTGGCACGCACCTCGCGGGGCGTAGCCGAGCCGAAGCTTACCGTCAAGTTTGGCAAAACAGTAAGGTTTAACCGTTCACTTGAGTGTGATCGGCATCATGTTGGTACCAGCCGGCAGCCATTACTTTATCTTCCGGTCGAGGGCCGCCGGAAATCGGGCTGACCTGCACGTACAGCGATATATTGCGGCGTTGGGGTAGCGTGTTCTCCTTATGGGGACCCAGCAATATGACGCCGTCATCGTGGGCGCGGGCTTCGGCGGCATCGGTGCGGCCATCCAACTCAACAAGCTGGGCTACGACAACATCGTGATCGTCGACCGGCTGGATGGGCTCGGCGGAACATGGCGGGTCAACCACTACCCGGGGCTCTCCGTCGATCAGCCCTCTACTACTTATTCCTACTGGTTCGAACCCAACCCCTACTGGTCGCGACTGTTTGCCCCCGGCAATGAGGTCCAGGCCTACGCCGAGCATGTGGCCGACAAGTATGACGTCACGCGTTTCATGCGCTTCAACACGACCGTCGACGGCGCCCAGTGGGATGAGGACGCCAAACTGTGGCGGACCTCGCTGGCCGGCGGTGAGACGCTGACCTCGCAGTTCCTCATCGTTGCCACCGGCTTCCTGTGCCAGCCCAAGATCCCGGAGATCCCCGGCATCGAGTCGTTCGCCGGCCATATCGTCCACACCGCGCAGTGGGACCACGAGTACTCGATGGCGGGCCGTCGGGCGGCCGTCATCGGAACCGGGTCCACCGGGATCCAGGTGATTCCCGAGTTGGCCAAAGAGGTCGCCGACCTGACGGTGTATCAGCGCACCCCGATCCTGGTGACCCCCAAGTCCGACGTGGTGTTCCCGCCCGTGGTGCAGCGGATGTTCGCCCGGGTGCCGTTCACTCAGCGCATCGTGCGGTGGCTGACCGACAACACCACGGACTTCATGATGGTCCTGACCATGTGGCGCTACCGGCGCTTCAAGTTCCTCAACAAGGCGATGGCGGCCCAATCGGCGCGGCATCGGCGCCGGGCGGTGCGGGATCGTGAACTCGCCGAGAAGATGCGGCCCGATTTCGACTTCGGCTGTAAGCGTCCGTCGATCTCCAACGACTACTACCCGACGTTCGCCAGGCCGAATGTGCACCTCGTGACCGAGGGGATCGAGCGGATCGAACCCGACGGCATCGTGGCGCGGGACGGCACCAAGCGCGAGATCGACACCTTGGTGCTGGCGACGGGATACGACGTCTGGGAGGGTAACCTGCCGGCGATCGAGGTGATCGGTCGCGGCGGGCGCAACCTGGGCAAATGGTGGCGTGAGACCCGTTTCCAGGCCTATCAGGGCATGACGGCCCCACAGTTCCCGAACTTCATCAACATGGCCAGCCCGTTCTCCTGGGTCGGGTTGTCCTGGTTCAACACCGTGGAGTACCAGACCCGGCACATGAATCGGCTGTTCGGTGAGGTGCGGCGGCGTCAGGCGCAGACGTTCGAGGTCACCGAGGAGGCCAACACCCGCTTCTACGAGCGGATGATGAGCCTGCTGGACAACTCGGTGTTCCACCTGGGCAACTGCGCGACATCGAATTCCTACTGGTTCAACCAGACCACCGGGGAGGCGCCACTCTTCCGTCCGACCTCGGTGCGCAGCGCCGTGAAGGAGCAGGATCACTTCCCGCTCTCGGACTACCAGATCGGATAATTTCCGCTGCTACGGTCCTGAACAGGGGGTTACAGTGATCGTTTGGGCAAAATGTCGGATGAGGGGCATCAGACAATGACGCCTACACATCACCTGATCCAGGGGGGCGGGTCGTCCGTGGCCGCATTCGTTCGTCGCTTCGCCTTGCCGATAATCCTGGGCTGGGTGGCCCTCACCGTATTGGTGAGCGTCGCCGTGCCGCCGCTGGAGCAGGTCGCCAAGGAACATCCGGTGTCGTTGAGCGCCAAAGACTCACCGTCGATTCAGGCGATGGCACGGCTGGGGCATGTCTTCGCGGAGTCCAACACCGACAGCGCGGCGATGATCGTCATCGAAGGCGACGAGCCGCTCGGCGACGCCGCTCACCACTACTACAACGAGCTGATCGCCCAGCTCAACGCCGACACCACACACGTGCAACACATTCAGGACTTCTGGGGTGACCCGCTGACCGCGGGTGGCGCCCAAAGTTCGGATGGCAAAGCCGCGTTGGTGCAGCTGAACCTCGCCGGAAACCAGGGCGAGGCGCTGGCCAACGATTCGGTCGAGGCGGTCCGCGACGTCGTGGCCCGCACACCCGCTCCGCCCGGGGTCCGGGCATACGTCACCGGCCCGGCGCCGATGGTCACCGACATGAACACCAGCGGCGACCGGGCGGTGCTCAAGATCCTGGTGGCCACCGTCTCGGTGATTTCGCTGATGCTGTTGCTGCTCTACCGATCATTCAGCACCGTCGCGCTGTTGTTGGCCGTGGTCGGGATCGAGCTGGCCGCGGCGCGCGGAATCGTCGCCGTCCTGGGGCATTACGGCCTGATCGGTCTGTCCACATTCGCGATCAACATCCTGGTCACCTTGGCGATCGCCGCCGGCACCGACTACGGCATCTTCTTCATCGGCCGCTATCACGAAGCCCGCCATGCCGGCGAAGACCCGGAGACCGCGTACTTCACCACCTATCGCGGGGTCGCCCACGTGGTGCTCGCTTCGGGCCTGACCATCGCCGGCGCCACATTCTGTCTGAGCTTCACCCGATTGCCGGTCTTCCAGACCATGGGCGCGCCCTGCGCGGTCGGCATGCTGGTCGCGGTGGCGATCGCGCTGACGCTGGTTCCGGCGGTCCTGGCCATCGCCACGCGTCACGGTCTGCTCGAACCCCGCCGCAAGATGTCCGATCGCGGCTGGCGCAAGGTGGGCACCGCGATCGTGCGCTGGCCGGCTCCGATCTTCTTGGCCGCCTGCTCGATCGCGCTTATTGGCCTGCTCGCGCTGCCGGGCTACAAAGTCAGTTACAAAGACCCGTCGTTCATCCCGCAGGACACTCCCGCCAACCTTGGCTGGGCCGCTGCGGCGCGACACTTCCCGGAATCGCGCCTGCTCCCCGAGGTGGTGTTGGTCGAGTCCGATCACGACATGCGCAACTCCGCGGACTTCCTGGTGCTCAACAAGCTGGCCAAGAGCATCTTTGCCGTCGAGGGCGTTGCCATGGTGCAGGGCGTGACCCGCCCGGAGGGCACCCCGCTCGGTCACACCTCGATTCCGTTCCTGCTCAGCATGCAGAACGCCGGGCAGAT
The DNA here is from genome assembly GCF_000972905.1 of Mycobacterium sp. UM_Kg27. Classification (NCBI taxonomy): domain Bacteria; kingdom Bacillati; phylum Actinomycetota; class Actinomycetes; order Mycobacteriales; family Mycobacteriaceae; genus Mycobacterium; species Mycobacterium sp. UM_Kg27. The sequence goes on along the minus strand of NZ_JRMM01000006.1, from coordinate 36,325 downwards.
GCAGAACCTTGACTTCGTCAAGAGCCGGGTGGCCGACATGCGCCAGCAGGCCGACGACCTCGAGGGAACCATCGCCTCGCTACAGCGGATGTACGCGCTGATGCAGCAGTTGGGCACCAGCACCCAGCACGCGACCGGTGTCTCGCGCGAGGCGATGGACCTGGCTCAGCAGGTGCGCGGCGACATCACCGACCTGAACCAGAATTCCAAGGCGCTTCGGGAATCGGTTGAGAAGCAACAGAATTGCGGCAGCGACTCGACCTGCTTGTCGCTGCGCGCGGCGTATGCGTCGATGGACGGCACCCTGCTGCTCACCGACAAGATCAATGAGCTGGCGCCGGACATGAGCAACATCGATGTGGTGACGCCCCAGCTACTGGAGATGATGCCGGCGCAGATCGCGGCACTTCGCAGCCTGCAGACGATGATGCTGACGTTGCACAGCACCATGTCGGGCATCATGGCGCAGATCGAGGAGGTCGGCGGCGACTCCGCAGCGATGGGCCAGGACTTCGACGCGGCGAAGAGCGACGACTCGTTCTATCTCCCGCGGGAAGCCTTCGACAACCCGGACTTCAAGCGCGTGATCCAGCTGTTCCTGTCGCCGGACGGACACGCCGCGCGGTTCTTCGTCACGCACGATGGCTACCCGGCGACCCCGGAGGGCATGGCGCGGGTCAATCTGATCAAGAAGGCCGCCACCGAGTCGTTGAAGGGCACCCCGCTGTCTGGCGCCAAGGTCTACGTGGCGGGCACCGCAGCGCTCTTCAACGACTTGCAGGGCACCGCCGACTACGACCTGCTGATCGCCGGAATCACCTCGCTGGCAATCATTTTCATCATCATGTTGCTGATCACTCGAAGCTTCATCGCCTCCGTGGTGATCGTCGGGACGGTGCTGGCCTCGCTGGGGGCGTCGTTCGGGTTGTCGGTACTGCTGTGGCAGTACATCTTCGGCATCAACCTGCACTGGCTCGTGCTGGTGATGTCGGTGATCATCTTGTTGGCGGTGGGCTGTGACTACAACCTGCTGCTCGTCGCTCGGTTCAAAGAGGAGATGGGCGCCGGACTCAAGACCGGCATCATCCGCACCATGGGTGGTACCGGCAAGGTCGTCACAGCGGCCGGGCTGGTGTTCGCCTTCACCATGGCGTCCATGCTCGTCAGTGATCTGCGGGTGGTGGGTCAGGTGGGCACCACCATCGGGCTCGGTCTGCTGTTCGACACCCTGGTGGTGCGCTCATTCATGATGCCGTCGATGGCGGCGCTGCTGGGGCGATGGTTCTGGTGGCCACTGAACGTGCGAGAGCACCCCCCGCGGGCGCTGCCGGTCGCGGTGCCGGCCGCGGCCGCCGCCACCCAAGGCAAATCCGTAGCGCATGATCGGACATTCGAGGACATGGTCGCCACGGCGTTCCCGGAGCTGTCCGGCCGGCCGACGGACGAAGAGCGGCCCACTGAAGATCGATCCACCGAGGTGCTGGCCGCGATCCAGCCGCCGGAGGAAGAGACCGACCACTGAGCCGGAGCCGAACCGGCTCTGGTCAGCGCGGCACCGCGTGGGCTAGATTTGCATGAGCCCCGATTGTAGAAATGATTCGCGGGGTCTGATGGGGTGCTCGACGATGCCCACCGGCGTCTGTTGAACCGCTCGGAGGGAGCGCCAGATATGTCCGATGCAGCCCTTTCTGCGGCGTTGGAGCGTGAGCATCTGCAGATCGACGCCGGGATCAGAGCCTTCCTGGAGGACCTGGAGGCCGGCAGGGTCGACGTCGACGGCCTCAGCGCCACTTTGGCTGTGCTGCGACGCCACATCTACCTGGAGGAACAGTTGCTGTTCCCGCCGATCAGCAGCGGAGCCCACATGATGGCGGTCTTCGGGATGATCCGAGGCCATGGCGAGATCTGGCGCACTATGAACGCTCTCGACGATCTGACGCGTGCCGGCGCCGATCATGCCACCCTGCGCGGCGCCTGTTGCCGGCTGCTGGACCAGTTGGCCGACCACAACAAGGTGGAGGAGCCGGTGATCTACCCGGCCGCCGACACCGGGCTGGCACCGGAAGTGGCCGCCGAAGTGGCCGAATTTCTTGCCGCCGGCCGGATGCCCGACGGGTGGACCTGCGCACGAGGGGCGGCCTGAGCCGCATCTAAGCCCGGCGGTTCAGCGAGGCTCGACGAAGGGGAGGCGAAGCTGGGACCGCCGAATCGGCCCGGCGGTTCAGCGAGGCTCGACGAAGGGGAGGCGAAGCTGGGACCGCCGAATCGGCCCCGCGGTTCAGGCTTCGCGAGCGATGAGCGCCGAGAGGCCGGCGTGATAGGCGGCCAGGCTGTGCCGCCATCCGATGTCGATCGCACCACCGCTATCCACGGCTACCTCCGCGCCTACGTGCACATACGGCGCGGGCGGCACCAGCGGGACGATGTCGAGGAAATTCACCACGCGGTAACAGCATTCGATGGCGGCATCGAACGCGGCCTTGAAATCGGGCACGCCGACGCGTGGGCCACCGAAGGTGGTCAGCCGCGGCTCGACGGTGTTCGGGGGCATCCCCTGAGCGACGTCCGGTGCGGCCAGCACGGCCAACGCGCCTCCGAGGCTGTGCCCGGTGATCAGGATCTGGCTGCACCCGCTGGTCGCTGCGGGCAGCTTGGCGGCAATGGAGGCACGGACGCAGCCGTAGATGTCCTGGAAGCCGGCGTGCACCTGGCCGAATCCCACCACCGGCGTATAGGGGGCCGGGATGAAGTCGAAATCGGCGATCCAGTCGGCCACGTCGGCGCTGCCGCGAAACGCGATGAACGCGGTACCACTGGCAGTGTCGTGGCCCATCAGTCCAAAGATGTTGGTGTCCTTGGCCATCGCCGTCGCGGGATGCTGCGCGGGCAGCGCGGCCAGGTGAGCCCGGTCGGCCTTGATCAGGGCGGTCTGGTTGAAGCCGGGCGGCAGCGTAGGCGCTGCGCCGGACATCACGGTGTTGGCCGCCGACGCCAGCGGCAGCACCACGTCGCGGGCGTACGACGGGCTGAAGGCCACGTTGAACAGTGTAGAAGCCCCAGCCCTGCCAGAGTGGGTGCCGGCGGCAGGATCTAGACTCCTCACCAACGGCATTGAACCGGCAATCACCGGGGAGCCTTCGGAAGAACAGCCACACCGCCCAGCGGCAGGCTCAGTAGAACCGAACGGGACGGCCCGTCACAGCCTTACATCGAGCGGTCGCGCCCCGGCACGGGAGCGCGGCAAGCGGGGTGGTACCGCGGCGCTCGCGCAACCGCGCGGCGTCGTCCCCGGGCCGGGCCCTTGGGAGACAACACACCGTGAGCGAACGCAGCTATCCGAAGCCGGCCGCCGGCGCCCCCGACTTCCCGGCGGCTGAAGCCGCCGTCCTGGACTACTGGGCCGCCGACGACACCTTCCGAGCCAGCATCGCCAACCGCGACGGGGCGCAAGAATATGTGTTCTACGACGGGCCACCGTTCGCCAACGGCCTGCCGCACTATGGGCATCTGCTGACCGGCTACGTCAAGGACATCGTGCCCCGCTACCGCACCATGCGCGGCTACAAGGTGGAGCGCCGCTTCGGCTGGGACACCCACGGGCTCCCGGCCGAGCTGGAGGTGGAGCGCCAACTCGGTATCACCGACAAGTCCCAGATCGACGCCATGGGCATCGCCGCGTTCAACCAGGCCTGCCGGGAGTCGGTGCTGCGCTACACGTCCGAGTGGCAGGCCTACGTCACCCGCCAGGCGCGCTGGGTGGACTTCGACAACGACTACAAGACCCTCGACCTGCCGTTCATGGAGTCGGTGCTGTGGGCCTTCAAGCAGCTCTGGGACAAGGGCTTGGCCTACGAGGGCTACCGGGTGCTGCCGTACTGCTGGCGCGACGAGACCCCACTGTCCAACCACGAGCTGCGGATGGACGACGACGTCTATAAGAGCCGCCAGGACCCGGCGCTGACGGTCGGGTTCCGGATCGTCGGCGGGGGAACTGCCGGTGAACTCGAGGGTGCTCACCTGTTGGTGTGGACCACCACTCCGTGGACCTTGCCGTCGAACCAGGCGGTGGCGGTCAACCCGGATGTGACCTATGTGCTGGTGGCGGCAGGGGAGCGGCGCTACCTGCTGGCCGAGGCGCGGCTGGGTTCCTACGCACGCGAGCTCGGGTTGGGCGAGGGGGAACAGCCGCACGTGCTGAGCAGCTACCGCGGGTCGGACCTGCTCGGGGTGCGCTATGCGCCGCCGTTCCCGTATTTCTACGATCGCAGCGATCAGGGGCCTGGCTTCCGGGTGCTCGCCGCCGACTTCGTGTCCACCGAGGACGGCACCGGCATCGTGCACCTGGCGCCCGCCTACGGCGAGGACGACAAGAACACCACCGACCCGGCCGGCATCACCCCGGTCACTCCGGTGGACGCCAAGGGCCGCTTCGATGCCACCGTTGCCGACTACGCCGGTCAGCATGTCTTCGACGCCAACAAGGCGATCATCGCCGACCTCAAGAACGGCACCGGGCCGGCCGCGGCCAACGGCGCGGTGCTGGTCCGCCACGAGACCTACGAGCACCCGTACCCGCACTGCTGGCGCTGCCGCAACCCGCTGATCTACAAGGCGGTGTCGTCGTGGTTCGTCCGGGTCACGCAGTTCCGGGACCGGATGGTCGAACTCAACGAGCAGATCACCTGGTACCCCGAGCACATCAAGGATGGGATCTTCGGCAACTGGCTGCGCGGTGCCCGCGACTGGTCGATCTCTCGAAACCGCTACTGGGGCACGCCGATCCCGGTGTGGAAGTCCGACGACCCGGCCTACCCGCGGATCGACGTCTATGGCAGCCTCGATGAGCTGGAGCGCGACTTCGGGGTGCGACCGGACAACCTGCATCGCCCCTACATCGATGAACTGACCCGGCCCAATCCCGACGACCCGACCGGCCGCTCGACGATGCGGCGCATCCCTGACGTCCTCGACGTCTGGTTCGACTCCGGCTCGATGCCCTACGCCCAGGTGCACTACCCGTTCGAGAACTCCGAATGGTTCGACGGCGGTGCGGGGCAGACTGCCCACTACCCCGGTGACTTCATCGTCGAGTACATCGGTCAGACCCGCGGCTGGTTCTACATGATGCATGTCCTGGCTACCGCGCTTTTCGACCGTCCAGCGTTCAAAACCTGTGTGGCGCACGGCATCGTGCTGGGCAGCGACGGACAGAAGATGAGCAAGTCGTTGCGCAACTACCCGGACGTGAGTGAGGTGTTCGACCGCGACGGCTCCGACGCCATGCGCTGGTTCCTGATGGCCTCGCCGATTCTGCGCGGCGGAAACCTGATCGTCACCGAGGCCGGCATTCGCGAGGGTGTACGCCAGGTGATGTTGCCGCTGACCAACGCCTACACCTTCTTGACCCTGTACGCCCCCAAACCCGGGATCTGGCGCACCGATTCGCAGCACGTCCTGGACCGCTACATCCTGGCCAAGCTGGCGTCGCTGCGCGACGACCTGACCCGGGCCCTGGATGTCTGTGACATCTCTGGGGCGTGTGAACAACTTCGGCTGTTCACCGAGGCGCTGACCAACTGGTATGTCCGCCGGTCCCGGCAGCGGTTCTGGGACGAGGATGCCGACGCGATCGACACCTTGCACACCGTGCTGGAGATCACCGCACGACTGGCGGCGCCGTTGCTGCCGCTGACCACCGAAGTGATCTGGCGCGGTGTCACCGGGGAACGCTCGGTGCACCTGACCGACTGGCCGCAGGCCGGCGATCTGCCCGCCGACGCGGCCCTGGTGGCGGCGATGGACCAGGTCCGCGAGGTCTGTTCGGCGGCGGCGTCGGTGCGCAAGGCGCACCAACTGCGGGTGCGGCTGCCACTGCCCAAACTCACTGTCGCAGTCGACGACCCGCAGCGGTTGGCACCGTTCACCGACCTGATCGCCGACGAGCTCAACGTCAAGTCCGTCGAGCTCACCGACGACATCGCGCACTATGGGCGCTTCGACCTGGCGGTCAACGCGAAGGTGGCCGGTCCCCGGCTGGGCAAAGACGTCCAGGCCGCGATCAAAGCGGTCAAGGCCGGCGAGGGCGTCGTCAACGCGGACGGCAGCCTGAGCGCGGGACCGGTGGTGCTGCTCGAGAGCGAGTACACGTCCAAACTGGTGGCCGCTGACCCCGAATACACCGTCGCGTTGCCCGACGGGGCCGGCCTGGTGGTGCTCGACAGCGCCGTGACACCCGAACTGGAAGCCGAGGGCTGGGCCAAGGACCGGATCCGGGAACTGCAGGAGTTGCGCAAAAGCAGCGGACTGGAGGTATCCGATCGGATCGTCGTGGTGATCTCGGTGCCCGAGCAGCGGCTGGAATGGGCACGCAATCATGCCGAGTTGATCGCCGGAGAAATCTTGGCGACCAGTTTCGAATTCGGTGACCCGATCGATGCCACCGAAATCGGCGACGGCGTGCGGGTGTCCATCGCCAAGATCTGAGAAGTGCGGCGCCGGAAAAGTCCGTCCGGCCAGGGCGGACTTTCTCGCGGCGAGATTCTTAAGGTCGCCGGTGCCGGCTACGCGGGCTCGGTGCGATGTCCCCGGCTCCGCCGGGTGGTGACATTTGTGCAGATCGAGATAGGAAAAATACCCCCGCCGCGGCCTCGCCATCCGCCTGCACGCGGCCGGTCACCGGGCAGTGTCCAGACCCGGACGGGGCACTGACTCCTTTCCGGCGACCATTGGTCCGCGATTAACCTCCAAGCCATACGAACAGTTGTTCGCGGTTGGTACTGGCCCACCCGAATTGCGCCGAATCCCGGGGCAAATCGTCGCATGAGGCGACTCGGGTGGGTCGGTTCGTTACTCGGCTTAGAGGGGCAGGGGATTCATGGATTTCGGGGCGCTGCCGCCGGAAGTCAATTCCGCGAGAATGTATACCGGGCCCGGGTCTGCCCCGTTGCTGGCCGCCGCGGCGAGCTGGTCGGCGTTGGCGGCCGAGCTGGACTACACGGCGACGTCGTTCGCCTCGGTGATCGCCGACCTGACCGGCTCGGCCTGGAAGGGGCCCTCGGCCGCCTCGATGACGGCAGCCGCGGCTCCGTACGCAGCGTGGTTGAAGGCCACCGCGGTGGGTGCCGAAGAAACCGCGCTGAAAGCCTCGGCCGCAGCCGGCGCCTACGAAGCAGCCTTCGCCGCCACGGTGCCTCCGCCGGTGATCGCCGCCAACCGCACCCTGCTGGCCACGCTGGTGGCGACCAACTTCCTGGGCCAGAACGCGCCGGCCATCGCCGCCACCGAGGCGCAGTACGGGGAGATGTGGGCGCAGGACGCGGCCGCGATGTACGGCTATGCGGGCTCGTCTGCAACCGCCAGTCAGCTCAGCGCGTTCAACACTCCACCGGAGACCACAAATGCCGGCGGGCAGGCCGGTCAGTCGGCGGCGGTCAACAACGCGGCGCAGTCCGCAGCGGCGTCTAGCGCAGAGTCGACTCTGTCGGACTTCCTCACCCAGATCCCGAATGCGCTGCAGGATCTGGTCACCAATCCGATGGGGCTGCCGACCCAGGTCTTCCAGGATTACCAGGCGGTCGTGAAGACGCTGTCGTCGGTGCTGAGCACCTTCAACGGTCCGTACGCATCGGGCATCGTCAACTCGGCCCGCAGCATCTACCAGATGTCGATCAGCATCCCGGCCGTGGCCAACTCCCTGGGGAACCTGACCAGCACGCTGAGCCCCAAGCCGATCGTCGGCGCACTGTCGCCGTTGCTGTCCAGTCCGCTGCTCACCGGTGCACAGGCCATCCCGGCGTCGGTGTCGAGTGCGGTGGGCCGGGCCGGACTGATCGGGTCACTGTCGGTGCCCGCGAGTTGGGCCAGCGCGGTTCCGACCGTCAAGACCGCCGCCGTGGCCCTGCAGGCCAGTGTGCTCGAGGCGGCTCCGGCTCTGGCCGCCAACGGCGAGGGCCTGCTGGCGGGCCAGATGGCACTGTCGAGTTTGGCCGGCCGGGCCATCGGTACTCCGATCCGTCAGGCCGCCGGAGCCGGCGCCACTCGGGCGATCAGTGCGATCAGCCACGTCACCAACACCCAGACGGGACCGGACATCGCCACCACCGCCACCGTCATCGTCATCCCCCCGATCGCGAAATAGCGGAAGTAGGTCGCGTTCATGGTTTTTTACAGCTTCGCAGCGCAGCCGCCGGAGATCATCTCCGGGCAGTTGTACTCGGGACCGGGTGCGGACCCACTTTTCGCCGCCGCGGCGGCCTGGACGGGACTGGGCGCCGAGTTGAGCGCCACTGCCTCGTCGTACCAGGCGGTATTGGCGAGTCTCAGCGGCGGGTGGCAGGGGCCGGCTGCGGCGGCGATGGCGGCCGCCGCAGCACCGTACGTGACCTGGCTACAGACCACGGCGGCGCAGGCCGAACAGACCGCAGCCCAGGCATCGGCTGCTGCCGCCGCCTATGAATCTGCCTTCGCGGGGATCGTGCCGCCGCCGGCGATCGCCGCCAACCGCAGCCAGCTGGCCTCGCTGGTGGCCACCAATATCCTTGGTCAGAACAGCACGGCGATCGCGGCGGTCGAAGCCGAATACGGTCGGATGTGGGCGCAGGACGTCAGCGCGATGGTCGGCTATGCCGGCGCTTCGACCGCGGCCACCGACCTCGCCGCGTTCACCGAGCCGCCGCAGACCACCAACGGCACGGCGGGAAGTGCCGAGTCCGACGGTCTGGTGACGCCGCACGACATCCTGCAGGACGTCCTCGCCGAGATCAACAAGATGACCTCGGGCTACACCAAGGGATGGCAGGACCTGATCGACGGCGTGACCGGGGGCCCGGAGGTGCGCTCCTACCTGGAGTCACACCTGGCTCTGCTGTCGGGCACCAGCAGCCAGACCGCATGGGTCAACACCGTTCACGCCTCGACCAACATGTCGATCACCCAGTTCCGCAGCGGTTACAAGGCGGTGCTACCGGTGATTCCCAAGTCGGCGCTCGGCGGGTTGCACAGCTCGGGAGTGGCTACCGGCGCCGGCCTGGCGAAGTCCGCCGGGGCCGCAGCGGGCAGTGCGATGCGGGTGGGAGCGCTGTCGGTGCCGCCGAACTGGGCCAGTGCCACTTCGGCGATCCAGTTGGCCTCCACATCGCTGCCCGAGTCGGCACTGAGTGCCGCACCCGCCGCGGGTTCGGTGCCGGGCATGCTCGCCCCGGCGGCCATGGGCAGCGCGGCCGGTGGTGCGCTGGGTGCACCGGCGGCCCGCACCCGCACAGTGGCGCCGGCGGCGCGTGTGGTGTCGACCAACATCGCCGACCGCGAGGCGCCGGTGCCACTCGATCAGGTGATCGCGCAATTGCAGCAGACGCCGGATGTGGTGCAGCATTGGAACGTCGATCAGGCCGGCCTCGACGAGCTCGTCGCCAAGCTGTCCCTGAAGCCGGGAATCCATGCGGTGCATGTCCTCGACGAGGCGGACAGTGCCCTCACCGGATCGCAGTCCGCACTCGGCTGACATAGCCCAGATGCCTTACGCTTCCGGTCGTCGCAGGAGGACCCCTATGAAACTGTTGCTGGCCCCGCTGGTCATCCTGGCCGGGCTTGCTCTGGCCGCACCCGGGCACGCCGAACCCGCTGAAGGAGAGGCGAAGACGGTCGACAGCGCCGAATTCATCGCATCACTGCAGCAGGTCGGGATCATCTTCGATGACACCGGACACGCCGTGGCCGCCGCCGAGGCGCTGTGTGGCCTGGCTGCCAACGGCGAGTCGGCGATGGAACTGCTCAACGACGTCACCGAGGCCAACCCCGATCTCACTGTCGCCGACGCGGCCAGGTTCGCCGCGATTGCGGCGAAGACGTACTGCCCTCACCAGCTCAAGAAGGGTGGCGGCGGGTCGAAGTGACCTTCAGTCAGGGTTTGACGGCCCGCCACCGCTGTTGACCGTTCGCAATCTCCATCTCTATGTCGTGGAACCCTGCGCTGTCGAGGCGGTCCGGCAAGGTGTCGGGGCTGACCGGGTTGTAGGTGTCGCGGTAGTGCATCAGCTGAAAAATCGTCGAGTGCACCCCATCGCTGCCAGCGAAGACGGCCCCGGGCCGCAGTACCCGAAACGCTTCGGCGAACAGCCGGTCCTGCAACTCCGGCGTCGGAACGTGGTGCAGCATGGTGAAACACACCACGGAACTGAACTCCTCGGACGGCAGCCCGGTATCGGTGCCGTCGCCGTTGATGATGCGGGCCCGCGAGCCGTATCTCGACTGGAGGCGCTCGGTCATCGGGGGGTCGATCTCGACGGCGGTCAGCCGGGGCGTCATGTCCACCAGACACCGCATGTTGGCGCCGTAGCCCGGCCCGATCTCCAGGGTGTTCTCGCCGAGGTCGACGTCTGCCAGGGCCCACGGTAGGAGCTCACGTTCGACGCTGCGTGCCCAGTACCGGGAGCTGCAACACAGCCGGTGTAGCAGATTCATCGCCATCGTTTCGACACTAGTCGGGTGCGGCCAGGCGTCGTAGCTCCCAATAGGCTGAACATCGTGGACGCCCGCTGGGTCCTGCACCTGGATATGGACGCGTTCTTCGCGTCCGTTGAGCAATTGACCCGCCCGACGCTGCGGGGACGACCGGTGCTGGTCGGCGGGCTCGGGGGCCGCGGTGTGGTGGCCGGCGCCAGCTATGAGGCGCGGGTGTTCGGCGCCCGCTCGGCGATGCCGATGCACCAGGCGCGCCGACTGGTGGGGGCGCCGGCCGTGGTGCTTCCGCCGCGCGGCGCGGTGTACGGCATGGCCAGCCGACGGGTGTTCGAGACCGTGCGCGCGGTGATCCCGGTGGTCGAGCAACTCTCCTTCGACGAGGCGTTCGGCGAACCGGCCGAGCTGGCGGGAGCCGACGATGCGGAGGTGCTCCGATTCTGCGAACGGTTGCGCGGGCGGGTGCTCGAGGAGACCGGCTTGGTGGCATCCGTCGGGGCGGGATCGGGGAAGCAGATCGCCAAGATCGCGTCCGATCTGGCAAAGCCCAACGGTGTGCGTGTCGTTGGCCGCTCCGAAGAACGGCTGCTGCTGGACGGACTTCCGGTGCGCCGCCTGTGGGGGATCGGTCCGGTCGCCGAGGAGAAGTTGCACCGATTAGGCATCGCCACGATCGGCCAGCTAGCCGCACTGACCGACAGCGAGGTCGCCGATATCCTGGGTGCCACTATTGGTCCTGCCCTGCACCGGTTGGCCCGGGGAATCGACGACCGGCGGGTCGCCGAACGCGCTGAGGCCAAACAGATCAGCGCCGAGTCGACCTTCGCCGTCGATCTGACCACTCTGGAACAGTTGCGGGCGCAGATCGGTCCGATCGGGGAGCACGCCCACCGCAGGCTGCTTCGCGATGGACGCGGCGCCCGCACCGTGACGGTGAAACTCAAGAAGGCCGACATGAGCGTGCTCACCCGCTCGGCCACCTTGCCCTATGCCACCACCGACGTCGCCGCACTGACGTCGGCGGCCGCACGGCTACTGCTCGATCCGCAGGAGATCGGGCCGATCCGGCTGCTCGGCGTGGGGTTCTCCGGGTTGACCGATGTTCGTCAGGAGTCGCTGTTCCCGGATCTGGAGCTTCCAGATATGGGCGCGACAGCACCGGAAATCCCTGCGCGAGAACCACCTTCCGCGATAGCGGCGACGTCATGGCGAGTCGGTGACGACGTCAGTCACCCGGATCTGGGCCACGGTTGGATTCAGGGGGCCGGGCACGGGGTGATGACGATTCGCTTCGAAACGCGCGGCTCGGGCCCCGGCCCGGTGCGTACGTTCCCCCATGACGAGCCAGGGATCAGCCGCGCCGACCCGGTGGCGAGCCTGGACTGGCCGGACTACATTGCCCGCCCGGAGGAACCCAGCTAGTTGGTCGGGGGAGGGCCTGCGCTACCGGATCGTGTCGCGTCGGAAGTTCACGGTATTGGAGAAGTACACCCGGAGAAGCCGGTCGTCAGCCCCACCGGTCGATGACGTCGCCGACGGGCTGCCCGGCCGCGAGCGCCGCCATCAACAGGATCCGTGCCTGCGGCGGGCGCAGCAGCGGGACCATCACCGCGCCGGCTTGCACCAGGGCCCGGCCGGGGCCGTAATCCGCACCGATGCGCCCCTGCGGAACCCGGCTGGACACCACGATCTCGACGCCGGCCGCACAGTGCCGGCGCACCCCGTCGATCACCGCCGTGGTGGCGTTGCCCGACCCCAACGCGGACAACACCACCCCGCGCGCACCGGCGGCCACGCAGGCGTCCAATGCGACGGTGTCGGCGCCCGCATACAGCGCCACCACATCCACCCGCGGCACCGTGGCCGGTGCACCGAGGTAGGGCCGAGTCTTGTCGCCGGCCAGCGTGACGTGACCGTCGGTGACGCTGCCCAGCAGCGGACCGGTGAAACCGGTCAGCCCGGTGATGGTCGTCTTCTGCAGGCCCAGCGGGGCCAGTACCCGGCCGGCGAAGCACATCAGCACCCCCAGCCCCCGGGCCGCCGGATCGGCGGCCACCGCCAGGGCGTCGCGCAGGTTGCCCGGCCCGTCGGCGTCGGGCGCGTCCGCACCGCGCTGAGCCCCGGTCAGCACGACCGGCGCATCCCCGCGATAGCCGAGTTCCAGCCAGAGCGCACCCTCTTCGCAGGTGTCGGTGCCGTGGGTGACCACAACGCCGTCGGCGCCGCCGTCCACCGCGGCGTTGACCGCGGCGAGAAGCTGCGACCAGTCGGCCGGGCCCAGCTCCGAGCTGTCTCGCGCCATCAGATCCACCACGGTGACATCGGCGGCGCCGGTGTCCGCGAGCAGGTCCGAGCCGCTGCGGGCGGGCCGCAGCGCCCCGTCGCCTCCGGTGCTGCAGGAGATGGTGCCCCCGGTGGTGATGACGGTGAGACGCTTGGACAGCATGCCGCGATCATGCCGCACCCGGGTTAAGGGATGATGGAGAGCGTGACTGACGAGACAACCGACTCCACCGCGACGGAGGTGGACCCGGTCGCGGCAGCTGAGACGGAATCCGCTGCCCCGCCCCGCCGGCTGGGGCTGCTGCTGTCCGTGGCCGCGGTGGTGCTGCTGGCCGACGTCGTCACCAAGGTGCTCGCGGTGAAGATGCTGACCCCCGGCCAGCCGGTGTCGATCATCGGCGACACCGTCACCTGGACGCTGGTCCGCAACTCCGGCGCCGCGTTCTCGATGGCCACCAGCTACACCTGGGTGTTGACACTGATCGCCAGCTCAGTGGTGCTTGGCATCATCTGGATGTCGCGCCGCCTGGTGTCGCCGTGGTGGGCGATCGGGCTGGGGATGATCCTCGGCGGCGCGTTGGGCAACCTGGTGGACCGGTTCTTCCGGGCGCCCGGGCATCTGCAGGGCCACGTGGTCGACTTCCTGTCGATCGGCTGGTGGCCGGTGTTCAATGTCGCCGACCCCGCCGTGGTGGGCGGTGCGATCCTGCTGGTGGCGCTGTCGGTGTTCGGCTTCGACTTCGACGCGGTGGGTCGCCGCCGCGCCGGCGACGATGCTGAGCAGCCGCGTCCAGTGGGTGCTGCCGACGACGGCGACGGCGACGGCGAGCAACCCTGATGCGGCTGTGACCGAACGATCCATGCCGGTCCCCGAGGGGCTGGCCGGCATGCGCGTGGACGCCGGGCTGGCCCGCCTGCTGGGCCTGTCGCGCAACGTGGTGGCCACCCTGGCCGAGAACGGCGATGTGGAACTGGACGGCGCAGCCGCCGGCAAGTCCGACCGGCTCGTCGCCGGCGCGTGGTTACAGGTGCGACTGCCCGAAGCGCCGCCACCGCTGGAGAACACCCCGGCCGAGGTCGAGGGCATGACGATCCTGTACTCCGATGCCGACATCGTCGCCGTGGACAAGCCCGCCGGGGTGGCCGCGCACGCCTCCGTGGGCTGGAGCGGGCCGACCGTGCTCGGGGGCTTGGCGGCGGCCGGCTACCGGATCACCACGTCGGGCGTCCCCGAGCGCCAGGGCATCGTGCACCGGCTGGATGTCGGGACTTCGGGGGTGATGGTGGTGGCGATCTCCGAACGCGCCTACACCGCGCTCAAACGCGCGTTCAAGGCGCGCACCGTGGAAAAGCGCTATCACGCCCTGGTGCAGGGCCATCCGGATCCGTCCAGCGGCACCATCGACGCGCCGATCGGGCGGCATCACGGACCGGACTGGAAGTTCACCGTGACCGCCGACGGGCGGCACAGCATCACCCACTACGACACCGTGGAGGCGTTCGTCGCCGCGAGCCTGCTCGACGTGCACCTGGAAACCGGCCGTACCCACCAAATCCGGGTGCACTTCTCGGCCCTGCGGCATCCCTGCTGCGGCGACCTCACCTACGGCGCCGACCCCACGCTGGCGCGCAAGCTCGGGCTGGAACGGCAGTGGCTGCACGCGCGCGCTCTGGCATTCGCGCATCCCGGCGACGGGCGGCGCATCGAGATCACCAGCGAATACCCGGCCGATCTGCAGCACGCTTTGGAGGTGTTGCGGCGCTGAGTCAGCGCTCCGGCTTTTTGGCGTCGATCAGCACGCGGGTAGCGTGCGCGACGAACGGGCCGTCGGTTGCGATCCGGTCGTGCAACGCACGCAGTCGGTCCAGGTAGCCTTCGGCGGTGAAGCCCGGCACGATCCAGATCACCTTGCGCAGGAAGTAGATCACCGACCCGACGTCGAAGAACTCGACTCGCAGCCGCTCCATGCGGGCGTCCACCGGCTGCAGGCCGGCGGCCTGCGCCTCGGCGACCTGGCCCGCCACGTCCAACGCGGCATGCCGGGCCGCGGGCGGCGCGTCGAAGTAGTCGGCCAGCTCACCGACCGTGCCCGGCCCGATGTGCTGGGCCAGATAGCTGCCGCCCGGCTTGAGCACCCGGGCGATCTCCGACCACCACACCACGATGGGGTGCCGACTGGTGACCAGGTCGAACGCTTCATCGGCGAACGGCAGCGGCGGGTGATCCGGTGTGGCTATCACCACGACGCCCCGCTGATGCAGCAACTGGGTGGCGCGCGCCGCGTTGGGCGGCCACGACTCGGTGGCGGCCATGGCCGGCGGGAACACCTCGGCGCCGGCCAGCACTTCGCCGCCGCCGGTCTGCAGGTCCAGACCGGCCGAGGCGGCCGCGAGACGCTGACTCATGAGGCGCTGATAGCCCCAGGAGGGGCGCTGCTCGGTGGCGCGGCCGTCAAGCCAGGAGAAGTCCCAGCCGTCGACGGGTGCGGCGGCGGCCTCGGCCACCAAATCGTCGAAGCTACGTGACATCGAGGTCGTTAGCTCGATTCGTCAGCCGGCTTGGATGACTTCGGCGGGCGGATCTTGAAGGAGATGCGCAGTTTGGTGCGGTAGATGATCCCGCCTTTGTCGTCGAGGGTGAGGTCCTGCTCGACGACCTGGGCGACGCGGATGTCGTCGATGGTCTGCTTGGCCCGGTGCACCGCTTCGGCCGCGGCGTTCTCCCAGGATGACGGACTGGTCCCGATGATGTCGATCACCCGGTACACGCTCATGTATGACTCTCCTCCGCTTCAGCCGAACCTCAACGTAGTGCACGGCGGCGGCCGCTGTCCCGGGAAATGACCGCCGAAGAGACACGGGCGACGACACGCCCGAGAAGCGTCGGTGCTGCGCCATAGACTGGCGGTCCTATGGACAGTTCATCGTCGCGGTCCTTCGTGCACCTGCATAACCACACCGAGTACTCGATGCTCGACGGCGCGGCGAAGATCGCCCCGATGCTGGCTGAGGCGCAGCGCTTGGGGATGCCCGCGATCGGGATGACCGACCACGGAAACATGTTCGGCGCCAGCGAGTTCTACAACGCGGCGACCAAGGCCGGCATCAAGCCGATCATCGGGGTGGAGGCCTATATCGCCCCGGGTTCGCGGTTCGACACCCGCCGGGTCCACTGGGGCGACCCGAGCCAGAAGAGCGACGACGTCTCCGGCAGCGGCTCCTACACCCACCTGACCATGGTGGCCGAAAACGCCACCGGGTTGCGCAACCTGTTCAAGCTGTCATCGCTGGCCTCCTTCGAGGGCCAGCTCGGCAAGTGGTCGCGGATGGACGCCGAGATCATCGCCGAGCACGCCGAGGGCATCATCGCCACCACCGGGTGCCCCTCGGGGGAGGTACAGACCCGGCTGCGGCTGGGTCATGAGCGCGAGGCGCTGGAGTCGGCCGCCAAATGGCGGGAGATCTTCGGCCCGGAGAACTACTTCCTGGAGGTGATGGACCACGGGCTGGCCATCGAGCGCCGGGTCCGCGACGGACTGTTGGACGTCGGGCGCAAGCTCGGCATCCCGACGCTGGCCACCAACGACTGCCACTACGTCACCCGCGACGCCTCCTCGAACCACGAGGCGCTGCTGTGTGTGCAGACCGGCAAGACGCTGTCGGATCCCACCCGGTTCAAGTTCGACGGCGACGGCTACTACCTGAAGTCGGCCGCCGAGATGCGCGCGCTCTGGGACGACCAGCTGCCCGAGGCCTGCGATTCCACCCTGTTGATCGCCGAGCGGGTGCAGTCCTATGCCGACGTGTGGGCCCCGCGCGACCGGATGCCGGTGTTTCCCGTCCCCGAGGGCCACGACCAGGGCTCCTGGCTGCGCCACGAGGTGCAGGCCGGGCTGGAGCGGCGCTTTCCGGCCGGCGTGCCGAGCGAGTACACCGACCGCGCCTCCTACGAGATCGATGTCATCTGCGGCAAGGGATTTCCGTCGTACTTCCTGATCGTCGCGGACCTGATCAACTACGCCCGCTCGATCAACATCCGGGTGGGCCCCGGCCGCGGGTCGGCTGCCGGATCGCTGGTGGCCTACGCGCTGGGCATCACCAACATCGACCCGATACCGCACGGTCTGCTGTTCGAGCGCTTCCTCAACCCGGAACGGCCGTCGGCACCCGATATCGACATCGACTTCGATGACCGTCGCCGCGGCGAGATGGTCCGCTACGCCGCCGAGCGGTGGGGCAGTGACCGGGTAGCCCAGGTGATCACCTTCGGCACCATTAAAACCAAAGCGGCGCTGAAGGATTCAGCTCGCGTGAACTATGGCCAGCCCGGCTATGCCATCGCCGACCGCATCACCAAGGCGTTGCCGCCGCCGATCATGGCCAAGGACATCCCGCTGTCGGGCATCACCGACCCCAACCACGAGCGGTACAAGGAGGCCGCCGAGGTTCGCGCGTTGATCGACACCGACCCCGATGTACGCACCATCTACGAAACCGCGCGCGGACTGGAGGGCCTGGTCCGCAACGCCGGCGTGCACGCCTGCGCGGTGATCATGAGCTCTGAGCCGCTGATCGACGCGATCCCGTTGTGGAAGCGCCCGCAGGACGGCGCCATCATCACCGGCTGGGACTACCCGTCGTGTGAAGAAATCGGCCTGCTGAAGATGGACTTCCTGGGCCTGCGCAACCTGACGATCATCGGCGACTGCCTGGAGAACATCAAAGCCAACCGGGGCATCGACCTGGATCTGGACACGCTGCCCTTCGATGACCCGGCCACCTACGAACTGCTGGGCCGCGGCGACACCCTGGGCGTGTTCCAGCTCGACGGCGGCCCCATGCGCGACCTGCTGCGCCGCATGCAGCCCACCGAGTTCAACGACATCGTCGCAGTGCTGGCGCTGTATCGGCCCGGTCCGATGGGCATGAACGCCCACAACGACTACGCCGACCGCAAGAACGAGCGACAGGCCATCAAACCGATCCATCCCGAACTCGAAGAGCCGCTGCGCGACATCCTCTCGGAGACCTACGGACTGATCGTCTACCAAGAGCAGATCATGTTCATCGCCCAGAAGGTGGCCTCCTACACCATGGGCAAGGCCGACGCGCTGCGTAAGGCCATGGGCAAGAAGAAACTTGAAGTGCTCGAAGCCGAATACAAGGGCTTCTATGAGGGGATGACGGCCAACGGGTTCTCCGAAAAGGCCGTGAAAGCGTTGTGGGACACCATCTTGCCGTTCGCCGGCTATGCGTTCAACAAGTCGCACGCGGCCGGCTACGGTCTGGTGTCGTACTGGACGGCTTACCTCAAGGCCAATTACCCGGCCGAATACATGGCCGGGCTGTTGACGTCGGTCGGTGACGACAAAGACAAGGCCGCGGTCTATCTGGCCGACTGCCGCCGGCTGGGGATCACCGTGCTGCCGCCGGACGTCAACGAATCCGGGCTGAACTTCGCTTCGGTGGGCGAGGACATCCGCTACGGGCTGGGTGCGGTACGCAACGTCGGCGCCAATGTCGTCGGCTCGCTGATCAACACCCGGACGCACAAGGGCCGTTTCACCGACTTCTCCGACTACCTCAACAAGATCGATATCGCCGCCTGCAACAAGAAGGTCACCGAGTCTCTGATCAAGGCGGGTGCCTTCGACTCGCTGGGACATCCGCGCAAGGGGCTGTTCCTGGTACACACCGACGCGGTCGACTCGGTGTTGGGCACCAAGAAGGCCGAGGCGGTGGGGCAGTTCGACCTGTTCGGCGGGGGAGACGGCGAAAGCGCCGCAACCGATGCCGTATTCGGCATCAAGGTGCCCGACGAGGAGTGGGCCGACAAGCACAAGCTGGCCCTGGAACGAGAGATGCTCGGTCTCTATGTGTCCGGGCACCCGCTCAACGGCATTGCACACCTGCTGGCCGCCCAGGTCGACACCCAGATCCCAGCGATCCTGGAAGGTGACGTCGCCGCCGACACCCAGGTAAAGGTCGGCGGCATCCTGGCCTCGGTGAACCGCCGGGTCAACAAGAACGGACTGCCCTGGGCCTCGGCGCAATTGGAGGATCTCACCGGCGGCATCGAGGTGATGTTCTTTCCACAGACCTACTCCGCCTATGGTGCCGACGTCGCCGACGACGCCGTGGTGCTGGTCAGTGCCAAGGTCAACATCCGCGACGACCGGATCTCGTTGATCGCCAACGAACTGGTGGTGCCGGATTTCTCCGCCAATGCCCCGGATCGTCCGCTGGCGGTGAGCCTTCCTACCCGCCAATGCACCATGGACAAAGTCAGTGCGCTCAAGCAGGTGCTGACCCGTCATCCCGGTACCGCACAGGTGCAGCTGCGGCTGATCAGCGGGGAGCGCATCACCGTCCTGGAGCTGGACCCCTCGCTGCGGGTGACGCCGTCCTCGGCGCTGATGGGGGACTTGAAGGCCTTGCTCGGCCCCGGCTGTTTGGGCGGGTAACCGACGGCGGCGCTGTCCGGCCAGGAGTGCGGTCTAGCGCGCGAACGGGTCAACCCGAACGATCGCGCTGTCGGGCCACAGGGTACGAGTTCGGATGCGCCGCAACTTATCCCGCAGTGGCAGATCCCGGTGCACGTTGGTCACGCCGGGTACCGGGACCATCGGCACGATGTTCCACTGCCAGCCGTAGCGCCGGTGCAGGCTGCGGTTGGCGGCTTCGGCCTCCTCGCCGGAGAGCACGGTCGCCTTTCCGAGTAGCGCGGTCGCGTCGCGTCGGCGCCGGCCGTGGTGGTCGCAGGCGGTCAACTCCACCTCCGGGCGCGCGGTCAGTCTTCGCGTCTTGGGACCGATCTTGGTCCGGAACAACACGGTGCCGTCATCGAGCGCGAACCATATCGGGGTGTCCACGGGCGTGCCGTCGCGGCGAAAGGTGCGCAGCAGCGCGTAGCGGGTGTGGCGTAGCTCGTCGGTTGATTGCGGGTGCATACCACCAGGGAACAACTTAAAGTTGACTTCAAGTCAAGTCCCCGGAGGTGTGGGTGCCCGATCCGTTGACCATCGGCGAGGTGGCGAACCGCAGCGGCGTCGCTGCCAGCACCTTGCGCTACTACGAGCGGATCGGCTTGCTGGCTGCCCCATATCGGGTCGGGGGTCAACGCCGCTATGACGCTGCGGCGCTGGCCCGGCTCGACGTGATCGGACTGTGCAAGGCTGCGGGGTTCACGCTCGAGGAGATTCAGCTGCTCTTCGCCGACGACGCACCCGGGCGTCCGGCGAGCACGGCGCTGGCCCGGGCGAAACTTGCCGAGATCGACGCTCGGCTGGAGTCGCTGCGGCGGGCCCGTGCAGTCATCGAGTGGGGAATGAGGTGCACTTGCCCGTCCATCGATGCGTGCACCTGTGGAATCCATCCGCCGAAAGCCTGAATCTCAACGTAACGGTGAGATCTGTTTCCTATAACAACATCGCATAACTGGTGTAACGTCTGAAACTCCTCGCACAACATGTGCGGCCTCGGGGGGAGGTAGAGAGCGTTGAGGGCTGCGCGGAGCCGGTTCCGGCGGGCGCGCTATCGCAAAAAATTGAACTTTACCCAAGAGTACTATTAGCATAGGATATCAATGCTGTTACGCAGGCGTAACATCAGACGCCTGTTGATTCACAGCAATATATGAGCTTGAACAACACGGAGGCAGTCATGTGGGTTTCGCGTCGTCTTCTCAACCTGCTGGGGATGGGCGCTGCCGCCGCGTTCGCCGCGCTGGTGATTCCGGGGTCCGCCGCCAACGCGGCGGGGGACCCGTTCCTGGACGGCGGGCCGTATGAGACCTGTAACGGTGCGGTCTGCATGGTGATGGGGGACATCCTCGACGGTGGCTGGACATACCAGGGCGTCCGCCCGTTCATCACCGACTGGAAGGGCGACCAGCCCTACACCATCACCTACACCGACGGCGACAACACGCTCGACGCCGGGACGTACAACATCAAGATCGAGGACTACTGGAACTCGTTCTTCTCCACCCGGGCCTACCAGTTCGGTGACTTCGTCGCCAACCCGACCCTGCCCGCCGACTTCGACCTGAGCAGCCTGGGCAACTTCGGATACCTGTCCGGCTCCTCGATCTACGAGGTCAACATCGGTGACTTCACCAACCTGACGATCAACGGCGTGGGACCGCACGACCTGAACTACTGGGTCATGTCGGCCGGCGACCTCGGTTACACCGTGGTGACCGACCCGATCAACTTCGCATCGGCGGCCTACGTCACGATCGGCGACGACGACCCGCTGTTCTTGTGGAACAGCCTGTTCCACTCGTGGATCCCCGAGGTGCCGGACTACCTTGTTCCGAACGACCCGTTCGCCAGTCTCGACTTCGACCCGTCGCAGTACCTCGGTGACGCCTGGGCCGGCTTCTAACCTCTCGGCTCAGAACTTGTAGCGCAGCACCCGGGCCTTGCTGGCCACCGATTTGAAGCGGCCGGCAAGCCGGGTGATTCTGCGAGCCGGGCCCGGAAACGAATCGACCTCGGCTGCGTGCGCCAAGCAGGCCTGTTCGACCAGGCGCAGCCGAGGGTCCCACCGCTGTGGGGTGCGCGGGTCGGTGAAGCCGGGATTGGCCCAGACGTGGCGCAGCACGGTGAACATTCCCCGCGGCGCCAGCTTCATGCCCAGCCAGCTGAACGGCCCGACCCGGCCGTAGTCGTTGAACACCAACTCGCCGGTCCCGAGATGGTCGATGGCGTGCGCGATCAGCGCAATGACCTGTGCCTCGGTGAGAAAAGCGAACAGTCCGTCGGCGATCACCATGGTGGGTCGACCGGTCGGGACACTGTCCGTCCAGTCCGTCCCGGTCAGATCGGCGGCGATGAGGTGCTCGCCGGGCTGAGCCGGCACCACCTTCTCGCGCAGCGCGATCACGCGCGGCAGATCGATGCTGTACCAGTCGACGCCCGCCGGCGGTTTCACCCGGGCCAACGGCTCGTTGAGCCCGGCGCCGAGGTCGACCACCACCGCATCGGGGTGCGCAGCCGCGTACCCGCGGACGCGCTCGTCGAGCATCTTGGCGCGGAGGGCAGTTTGGCGCACCACGCTCGCCGGAATGCGGAATGCCGGGAAGTCGTAATCGATCTGGCCGACCACGCGCTCGGAGAACTCGTCACCGAGGATCGGTACGGGAGCGCGACAGTCCAGTGCACGGGCGTAGGCGGTGAGGAAGGCGGTCTGCTCGACCAGGCTGAACTCGGTGACGGCAATCGACATGGGCTCACCGTAAGCGATGTCGGCGGTAGCGGCCCGTAACGGCAATCCCGCGCCTAGGCCGCGGCGGCGCCACTAACGTCGACGCCATGGAAGGCGCCACGGAAACTCTGCCGGCAACGACCATCGCGGTCGCGGCCGACGGTGCGCTCGGTTCCATCACGTTGAGTCGTCCGGACAAGCTCAACCCGCTGAGCACGGTGACGCTCAACGAGTTGGTGGCGGCGGCCCGCTGGTTCGACGCCCGCCCCGCGGTGAAAGTCGTGGTGGTGGCCGGCAGCGGCCGGGCGTTCTCCGCCGGCGCCGACCTGGGCGCGTTCGTCGCCGCCGGCGGTGGAACCGCAGCCCTGCGGGACGCCGCCGACGCCGGGAGGCGGATGGCCGATGCCATCGAAGCCATGCGGGCGGTGACGGTGGCGCGGCTGCACGGCCACTGTGTGGGCGGCGGCGTCGTGCTGGCCGCGGCGTGCGATCTGCGGGTGGCCGCCGAGGACACCCGATTCTCGATTCCAGAAGTCGACCTGGGAATTCCGCTGGCCTGGGGCGGTATCCCGCGACTGGTCCGCGAGATCGGGCCGGCGCTCACCAAGGAACTCGTCTTGACCTGCCGCCCGTTCGACGCCGCCGAGGCCAAGGCGATCGGTTTTCTCAACCGGGTGGTACCCGAGGCAGACCTCGGCGCGGCGGTCGACGAACTGGTAGGCCAGCTGGTCAACAAATCCGCGCTCACGCTGGGCGGCACCAAACGTCAGGTCAACGCGGTGACCGACGGCATGGTGGGGACCACACGCAGCTGGAACGACGCCGACGCACTGGTCACCGCGGTGCACGATCCCGAGTCGCAGGCATCGGCGATGGCATATCTGGAACGAGTCAGTCGCCGCTGAGGCGACCGTGAGCAGGAGGAACAGATGACGCAGACATCGCTGGCGGCCACCTTATGCACCGTCGGCGATACGCAGACGCTGGCGTAGAGGCTTTCGATCTCCTCGGCGTCTTTCAGACAGGAGAACGCTACGCCGCCAATGGTTTTCACCTTCGGCCACGGCACCGCGGACCGGGCCGAGATCACCGCGCTGCTGACAGGTGCCGGTGTGCAAGGCCTCATCGACGTACGCAGCGCCCCGGGAAGCCGGCGCAACCCGGACTCCGCGCGCGAGGAGATGCAGCGTTGGCTGCCGGCAGCCGGTATCGGCTATCGGTGGGAGCCACGACTGGGCGGCTGGCGGCGGACCAAGGGGGAGAGCCCCGACGTCGGGTTGCGCAATGACTCGTTTCGGTCCTACGCGGGCTACATGCGCAGCGAGGACTTCCGGGCCGGAATCGATGAGTTGCTGGCCGAAGCGGCGGATCAACAGGTTGCGGTGATGTGCGCCGAGACCGTCTGGTGGAGATGTCATCGCAGGCTGATCGCCGACTACCTCACCCTGGTCCGCGGAACCGAGGTACGGCACCTGATGCACGACGGCAAGCTGCGCGACCACCGGCCGACCGCCGAAGCACGCGTAGCCGGCGCGGTGCTGATCTATGACGGCCCGGCTGCCGAACCCGAATAGCCGCGGTCAGCGCCGCGAGGGGTGTCGCGAACCCAAGACGACCCACACCGCGCTGCAGGCGCCCGCAGCGGTCAGAACCGCGGCCGCGGCGCTGGAGGTCACGGCACCGACGATCAGCAGGGTGACCAAGCCGATGGCCAGCGCGACCAACTTGTAGGCCGGCCACGGCACACCGGCGATGGGCACGTGCTGCCCGAAGCGCTGGGCGGTGGTCATGGATTTAACGGTACGTGATAATCAATTGTTAGGCCAGCCGAAATCTGCTCGCCGGATTGTTATGTCGTGACACGGTATTACGCTGGCTGCATGCCTCTGAGCGGAGAATATGCACCCAGCCCGTTGGATTGGTCACGCGAGAACGCCGAGAAGTACATGGAGTCCGGTGGCACCGAGGGCATCGAGATGAAGGGCAAACCGGTCGTGCTGTTGACCACGGTCGGCGCCAAAACCGGCAAGCTGCGCAAGGTCCCGCTGATGCGGGTGGAACACAACGGTCAGTACGCGATTGTCGCGTCGCTGGGCGGCGCCCCGCAGAACCCGGTCTGGTACTACAACGTCGCGGCGAACCCGCGTGTCGAGCTGCAAGACGGACCCGTAAGCGGCGACTACGACGCCCGCGAGGTATTCGGCGAGGAAAAGGCGCAGTGGTGGGAACGCGCGGTCGACGCGTTCCCCTATTACGCCGAGTATCAGGAGAAGACCGATCGTCAGATCCCGGTGTTCGTCCTGACCCCGGTGGGCTGAACCCCCTGCTGGGTGACACCATATTGCGGTGTCCGCCGAACTGCGCCAGAACCGAAGTGGCTCCCATCCCGGCCCCGCACAGGGCCCGTCGAAGGGCCCGTTGACCGCGGCCGACATTGACGCGGCGGCCAAGCGAATCGCCGGCGTGGTGGCGCCCACCCCGCTGCAGTACAGCGACCGGCTCTCCGCGCAGACCGGCGCCAACGTCTATCTCAAGCGGGAAGACCTGCAGTCGGTGCGCTCCTACAAGCTGCGGGGCGCTTACAACCTGCTGGTCCAGCTCAGCGACGCCGAGCTCGCGGCAGGTGTGGTGTGCTCGTCGGCCGGTAATCACGCGCAGGGATTCGCCTACGCCTGCCGATCGCTCGGGGTCCACGGCCGGGTCTATGTGCCGGCCAAGACACCGAAGCAGAAGCGCGACCGCATCCGCTACCACGGCGGCGAGTTCATCGAGCTGATCGTCGGCGGCGCGACCTACGACCTGGCCGCGGAGGCGGCATTGGCCGATGTCGCCCGCACCGGTGCGACGCTGGTGCCGCCCTACGACGACCTGCGGACTATGGCGGGCCAGGGCACCATCGCGGTGGAACTGCTCGACCAGCTCGACACCGAGCCGGACCTGGTAGTGGTGCCGGTCGGCGGTGGCGGCTGCATCTCGGGCATCACCACCTATCTGGCCGAGCGGACCACCAGGAGTGCCGTGCTGGGCGTCGAGCCGGCCGGGGCCGCATCGATGATGGCCGCGTTGGCGGCAGGGGAGCTGGTGAGCCTCGACCACGTCGACCAGTTCGTCGACGGTGCCGCTGTCCGGCGCGCCGGGGCTCTGCCGTTTGCGGTGCTGTCCGGGGCCGGCGACATGGTGTCGGTGACCACCGTCGACGAAGGTGCGGTGTGCACCGCGATGCTCGACCTGTACCAGAACGAGGGGATCATCGCCGAGCCGGCGGGCGCCCTGTCGGTGGCCGCGCTGCTGGAGGTCGACTCCGGCATGCTGGCCCCGGGGTCCACGGTGGTGTGCCTCATCTCCGGCGGCAACAACGACGTGTCCCGCTACGGCGAGATCCTGGAGCGCTCGCTGGTGCACCTGGGCCTCAAGCACTACTTCCTGGTCGACTTCCCGCAGGAACCGGGCGCTTTGCGGCGCTTCCTCGACGAGGTTCTCGGGCCCGGCGACGACGTCACGCTGTTCGAGTACGTCAAGCGCAATAACCGCGAGACCGGCGAGGCCCTGGTCGGTGTGCAACTGGGCTCGGCTGCCGACCTCGAGGGACTGCTGGACCGCATGCGTACCTCGGAGATCCACGTCGAGCCACTGGAACCCGGCTCGCCCGCCTACCGCTACCTGCTGTAGCAGCGCGGATTCAGCGCAGCAGGTGAGCTCCGGGCACCGAACGGGTAGCCGACCGTGATGGTGTCATCGGAGACAATGCGCATGGATGAAACCGACGTCCGCCGGGTGCTCGATATCGCCCTGCGATTCGGGCAGCTGCTGCTGGGATCACAGGCCGGAACCGCCGACGTCGCCTCAAGCATGTTGGCCATCGCCACCGCCTACGGACTGCCGCAGACCCAGGTGGACATCATGGCCAACTCGATCCGGGTCTCAGTGCCCCGCGGGGTGCCGGGCGCCCCGGTCACCGCGATGTATCTGGTGCAGTCGCGCTCACTGGACTACACGCGGCTGCAGCTGGCCACCGATCTGGCCGAGCACGTGGTGAACACGACGCCGGATCCCGAGTGGGTGCAACAGCAGCTGGACATCGTGACCCGGGCCGATCACCCCTATCCCCGCTGGGTGGCCACCGCCGGTTGGGCGGTGATGGCCGGCGGCTTCGCCGTACTGATCGGTGCCGGGCCGCTGGTCGCGCTGATATCTGCGGTCACCACCGCCCTGATCGACCGGATCGGCCGCGTGCTCAACGGCTGGCAACTGCCACTGCTCTTCCAGCAGGTCGTCGCCGCCGCCGTGGCCACCGGGGTCGCCATCGGCCTGCACGCCGTCGGCTGGCTGCCGGCCGGCACCCCGGTATCACCGGTGGTGGCCGCCAACATCGTGGTGCTGTTATCCGGGCTGGCCACCGTAGGTTCGGTGCAGGATGCCATCACCGGCTACCAACTCACGGCTGTCTCGAGGGGGATGGACATCCTGCTCTTGTCGGTCGGAATCCTGGTCGGCGTCTCGATCGCGGTGCAGATCGGCGGGGTTTTCGGAGCGCAAGTCCGGGTGAGCCCAGAGATGCCGGTGGCAGCACTGAGCGTGCCGGTCTATCTACTGGCGGGCGCCACCGGCGCGGCCGCCGCTGCGATTGCGGGCTATGCGCAGCTCAAGGCGGCACTGGCGGCCGGCCTTGCCGGGGCGACCGCCACGCTGCTGTTCTTCGGGCTGCAACTGCTGCAGACCAACGCGATCGTGAGCTCGTTCGCGGCCGCCGCGGCGACCGGGCTGGTCGGCACCCTGCTGGCGCCCCGGCTTCGGGTCACGCCGTTGGTCATCATCATGGCGGGCATCATCCCGCTGGTTCCCGGGCTGACCCTGTTCCGGGGCTTCGTACAACTGGTCAACGGGCAACCCAACGCCGGAGCCTCACTCGGGATGGCGGCCGGGCTGGCGCTGGCGCTCGGCGCCGGTGCGGTGTTGGGGCCGCTGCTGGCGCCCTCGGTGCGACGCGAACTCAGCCGCTATCACCTGCGCGGGCGCGCAGCGGCGACGCGTCGCATCCGCAGCCCCTACCGCATCCCACAGTTGGCCGGTATCCGCTATTTCGGGCGCCGGGCGGCCTAGCTCACCGGCTCTTGCACAAGATGGTCAGCGAACGTCCCGTCACCGTCACGGCCTGGCCGGCGTCGACCACCAACTCAGTTCTGCCTGCCGGGTCCGCGGTGTCGATCACCGCGGTCCAGACATGCGCGTAGTCGGTATTGGGGGTCACGAATTCGACCGGTGTCTCACCGGCGTTGAAGCACAGCAGAAAGGAGTCGTCGATGATCCGCTGCCCGCGCAGATCCGGCTCCGGCAGTGCCTCGCCGTTGAGGAAAACCATGACGCACCTGCCGAATTCGCTGCCCCAATCCTGCTGGGTCATCTCTTGGCCGGCCGGGGTCAACCAGGCGATGTCATGCACCTCGTCGCCGCCGCAGAGCGGTCTGCCCTCGAAGAACCGGCGCCGCCGGAACACCGGGTGCGCGGTGCGCAACGCGGTCATGGCCCGGGTGAACGCGAGTTGGTCGGCGTTGCGTTCGGCCAAGGTCCAGTCCATCCAGGACAGCTCGGAGTCCTGGCAGTAGACATTGTTGTTGCCGCGCTGGGAGCGGCCCATCTCGTCGCCGTGCAAGATCATCGGGGTGCCCTGGCTGATCAGCAGGGTGGCCATGATGTTGCGGGCCTGGTGGGCCCGCAACGCCAGGATCGCGGGGTCGTCGGTCGGGCCCTCCACACCGCAGTTCCACGACCGGTTGTAACTCTCGCCGTCCCGGTTGTCCTCGCCGTTGGCTTCGTTGTGTTTCTCGTTGTAAGACACCAGATCCGCCAACGTGAAACCGTCGTGGCAGGTGACGAAGTTGATACTCGCGCTGGGACGCCGCCCGGTCGCCTCGTAGAGGTCCGAGGAGCCGGTCAGGCGAGAGGCGAACTCACCGAGGGTTTCCGGCTCGCCGCGCCAGTAGTCACGCACCGTGTCGCGGTACTTGCCGTTCCATTCCGTCCACAGCCCGGGGAAGTTGCCCACCTGGTAGCCGCCCTCGCCGACGTCCCAGGGCTCGGCGATCAGCTTCACCTGGCTGACCACCGGGTCCTGTTGCACCAGGTCGAAGAAGGCCGACAGCCGATCGACGTCATGCAACTCCCGGGCCAGCGTGGAGGCCAGGTCGAAGCGGAAACCGTCGACGTGCATCTCAGTCACCCAGTAGCGCAACGAGTCCATGATCAGCTGCAGGGTGTGGGGGTGACGGGCGTTGAGGCTGTTGCCGGTGCCGGTGTAGTCGGTGTAGTGCCGCAGGTCGTCCTCGTCGAGCCGGTAGTAAGCGGCGTTGTCGATTCCGCGGAAGTTCAGCGTCGGGCCGAGGTGGTTGCCTTCGGCGGTGTGGTTGTAGACCACATCGAGGATCACCTCGATGCCGGCCTGGTGGAACGCGCGCACCATGGCTTTGAACTCTGCCACCGCACCGCCGGCCTGGCGGTTGGCCGCGTACTCGTTGTGCGGCGCGAAGAAGCCGAAGGTGTTGTACCCCCAGTAGTTTCGCAGCCCCAGCTGCAGCAGCCGCTGATCGTGCAGGAACTGGTGGACCGGCATCAGCTCGATGGCCGTGGCGTTCAGCGACTTGAGGTGGTCGATGATCACCGGATGCGCCAGCCCGGCATAGGTGCCGCGCAGCTCGGCCGGAATGCCCGGATGGGTCGCGGTCATACCCTTGACATGCGCCTCGTAGATGAGCGTCTGGTGGTACGGCGTGCGCGGTGACCGGTCGGCCGCCCAGTCGAAGTAGGGGTTGATCACCACGCTGGTCATGGTGTGACCCAGCGAGTCGAGCGCGGCGGGCGCAGCGCCGTTGTCGGGATCGGCCAGGTCGTAGGAGAACAGTTCTGGACCGAACTCGAAGGCGCCGTGAAAGGCCTTGCCGTACGGGTCCAGCAGCAGCTTGCTGGGATCGCAGCGCTGGCCCGCGGCGGGGTTGAACGGTCCGTGCACCCGGAAGCCGTAGTGCTGGCCGGGCCCGACGCCGGGCAGGTAGGCATGCCAGACGTAGCCGTCCACCTCATCGAGACCGATCCGGGCCTCGGTGTGGTCGCTGTCGTCGATCAGGCAGAGTTCCACACGCTCGGCCACTTCGGAGAACACCGCGAAGTTGGTGCCGGCCCCGTCGTATACCGCGCCCAGCGGATAACTGTTTCCGGGCCAGACCGTGGGCGCGGACGGCTCCGGTGTGGGCTCTGGGCCCGACTCAGCCGACGACACCGCTTGACCTTATCCGCTTTTCCGGCATTCGCCGCCGAGCATGGCCGGGTTCACCACCAGCCGGTGGCGGCGCCCATCTGACGTCCGAGTTCTCCGGTCATGGTGCGCATGTAGGTTGCCGACAGGTGGTGAGAGTCGTGATAGATCAGCACATTCCCCTC
Organism: Mycobacterium sp. UM_Kg27; assembly: GCF_000972905.1. NCBI lineage: Bacteria > Bacillati > Actinomycetota > Actinomycetes > Mycobacteriales > Mycobacteriaceae > Mycobacterium > Mycobacterium sp. UM_Kg27. The sequence goes on along the minus strand of NZ_JRMM01000006.1, from coordinate 6,946 downwards.
GACCGCGCGGCAGATCTCTTTGTCGCAGACCGCGTCGGACAGGTCTAACGGCTTGAGCAGCGGGAATTTCTTGACGAAGTCCAGGGTGGGGTTGCGCTCGACAAGCACTTCAGAGCGTTTGATGCCGCAGGACTCCGCGTCGCCGCCGGAGGCCAGGCAGTCCGCGGGCTGGAACGGGTCGCCGTCACGCACCAGCCACGGGGTGTCGCGGACCCCCAGGATGGGGATGTTGTTGTCCGACAGCTGCTTCCAGATCCCGATGTAGGTTCCCGGCATCACGTCGCCCGGTTTGATGTTCCACGGCCGGGTGGCGGTGGTGAACACGAAGTCCGGGCGGTCGGCGATCAGTTTTTCCATCGTCTTGCCCACCCACTGGTAGCACTGCGGGTAGGGGGCGTTGTTGCCCATGATCAGCGGGACCTTCTCGGTGGACAGCGGGCAGCCCATCTTGAGGTAGGTCACCACCTTGAAGTGGTGCCGCTGGCCGAGGATGTCCAGCGCAGGCAGCCAGTGTTCAGCGTGCGACCCGCCGGCCAGCGCGACAGTCCGGGTCGCCTCGTGGTCGCCGTAGGTGCAGTTGATCAGGTCCGGGTTGGTGAAGTTGCTGATGCAGCCTTCCCGGGTGGACACCGGCAGGTCCTTCTTGGCCTCCAGGATGGTCGGCCGCATCCGGAGTTTGGGGACCCGCTTGTGCTTGAGCAGCGCGCGGGCGCCGGGGTAGTCGTCCTTGCTCAGCTTGACCAGCTCGGTCCCGCTGGCGCGTTGCACGGTGACATGTTCGCGCCAGGAGAATGACGTCGCCGTCAGCGCCACCCCCAGCAACACCACGGTCGAGCCCAACACCGACGTCGGACGTCGCCACCAGCCGGCCGTGGGCTTGCGCCACCGCGGGCGCAGCACCGGCGCGGCGGGCTGGCCGGCCGGCTTGCGGGAGCGCAGCGGATCTTCGACGAATCGGGTGGTCAGGTAGGCCAGTACGCCGGAGACCGCCAGGATCACCGCGCCGTCCAGCAGGCTTGCGTGCCGGTGCCCGCTGTAGGACAGCCAGAAGATCAGCAACGGCCAGTGCCACAGGTACAACGAGTAGGCCATCGAGCCGAGGGTGACCAGCGGCGCCGCCGCCAGCCACCGGTTGGGCCACGGCAGTTTCGCACTGGTGCTCGGGAGGGCTTGCCGGTTGGCCCCGGCCAGGATGAACGCCACCGTGGCTCCGACCGGCACCAGCGCCCACGGTCCGGGGAACTCCCGCACGCCCTCGATGAGGGCCCCGCAGCTCAGGATGGCCGCCAGCGCCACCGTGCCGACGGCGGTCCGCAGCCACATCGGCCAGCGGATGTAGGGGACCAGCGCGCCGACCAGCGCGCCGATCAACAGCTCCCAGGCGCGGGCGAAGCTGTTGTAGTAGGCCAGTGACTGATTGGCCTGGTGCGCGACGATCGCATACCAGAAAGAGGCCACCGTCAGCGCCGTGAGCAGCACGACGAACGCGACCCGAAGGTGCTTGCCGAGTATGCGCCGGAGCAGGAAGGCGAGGCCGAAGACCAGCAGCAGGAAGCTCAGGTAGAACTGGCCCTGTACCGACATCGACCAGATGTGCTGCAGGGGGCTGACGGCCTCACCGGCCTGCAGGTAGTCGGCGGCGCTGCGGGCCAGCTCCCAGTTCTGGTAGTAGCCGAGGCTGGCCAGGCTCTGGTCGGCGAACGTCTCCCAGCGGGTCTGCGGCTGGATCAAGATCGTCAGCAGCGCGCAGGCGGCCAGCACCACCACCAGTGCGGGCAGCAGGCGGCGGACCAGCCGGCTCAGGTCGGGGAGCGGTGACAGTGACGAGGCCGGGTTCAGCGCGACCCGCAGCAGCTTGCCGCCGAAGAAGAAGCCCGAGAGCGCCAGGAAGACGTCGACCCCGCCGGAGACTCGCCCGAACCAGACATGGAACACCGCCACCAACGCGATCGCGACGCCCCGCAGACCGTCCAGATCGTGGCGGTAAAAGCCCTCCTTGCGGGTGCCCATCACGGTGGCCGACCCGCGGGTCGGAACCGAGCCGGATGCGGGCTCTGCAACAGGTGTTACTGCCGGTCGAGGCGGGGACAGGGCAATCATGATCGCCCGACAATCTACCTAACCTGCCTGGAGAAACCGCATTCTGCGCGTTGTGACGTCGGCCGAGTCGGTCAGGAGCCGATCACTCGGGTCAGGTAGGGGACCATGTTGGAGGTGCGCGCCGGCGAGACCGCGACCGCGGGGCTGGTGCCCTCGATCATCTGGTTGTTGCCCAGGTAGAGGGCAACGCTCTGCGTCCCGCCCGGGCCGTAGCACAGCAGATCACCGGGGCGGGCCTGGGCGGGCGGGACCTTCTGGCCGACGCTGCACTGCTCGCCGGAGGTGCGCGGCATTCTGATGCCGGCGCCGGCGAACGCGTACTGGATCAGGCCGGATGCGTCGAAACCGACGGTGGTGGTGTCCGGAATGTCCTCGGTGGGTGCCAGCGACGTGCCCGGCAGACCCGGGGTGACGCTTCCCGGCAGCAGCGGATTGCTGGGGGTGCTCGGGACGCCGGCGCGGCCGGTGATGTCGGTCAATGAGCTGCGGGTGGTGGCAGCGCGGGCCCGCGCGCTGTTGGTGGGCCCGTTGACGTCACCGCCGCCGTAGACGAAGGGCACGCCGCGCTGCGAGAGCGCTCGCTGGATCACCCGCTCGACGAGCTGGTTCTGACCGGTCTGAGACAGCGGGTCGGCGTAGGCGGGCGCGGCATTCAGCGCCGGAGCCAGGGCCGCCGCCAATGCGATCGCGGTAGCGCAGACGCGTTTCATAGGAGCAACCCCCTTCTCGGCCGATATTCACGGCAGTATCACTCGTCACTTCTGTCACAGAGACTACCGGCGTTTACGCCCCATCAGCCGCCGCGGAAGAGAAATTGCGCAACCTGTGACCCAACGGTTATGCCGGCGGCCACTACTGTCGTCAGGCATGTCCGCGTTGACTCCCGACCAGATCAGCGCCATCGACGCCGCACACCTGTGGCACCCGTACAGCACAATCGGCGCCGAATCTCTGGCGCCGACGGTGGCGCTGGCCGCCCGGGGCGCCTACCTGACTCTGGTCGTCGACGAGGCACCTCTCGACGTACTCGACGCGATGAGCTCGTGGTGGACTGCGATCCACGGCCACGGCCACCCCGAACTGGACGCCGCGCTCACCGCGCAGGTAGGCACCATGAGCCACGTCATGTTCGGCGGGCTCACCCACGAACCCGCCGCTCGGCTAGCCGAGCTGCTGGTGGACATCACCCCGGCCGGGCTGGACACGGTGTTCTTCTCCGACTCGGGGTCGGTGTCGGTGGAGGTCGCGGTCAAGATGGCGCTGCAGTACTGGCGCGCTCGCGGCCGCGGCGCCAAACACCGGCTGATGACCTGGCGCGGCGGCTACCACGGCGACACCTTCACTCCGATGAGCGTCTGCGACCCCGACGGCGGCATGCACTCGCTGTGGCGCGATGTCTTGGTGGCCCAGCTGTTCGCCCCGCAGGTGCCCCGCGACTACGACCCGGCCTACAGCGCCGCGTTCGAGGCCCAGCTGGAGCAGCACCGCGACGAGGTGGCTGCCGTGATCGTGGAGCCGGTGGTACAGGGCGCCGGCGGTATGCGCTTCCACGACCCGCGCTACCTGGTGGACCTGCGCGACGCCTGCACCCGCCACGGCGTACTGCTGATCTTCGACGAGATCGCCACCGGCTTCGGCCGCACCGGTGAGCTCTTCGCCGCCGATCACGCGGGCGTGACCCCCGACATCATGTGTGTCGGCAAGGCCATGACCGGCGGTTACCTCAGCCTGGCCGCCACGTTGTGCAGCACCGAGATCGCCCACACGATCAGCGGCGGGGAGGCCGGCGCACTGATGCACGGGCCGACCTTCATGGCGAACCCGCTGGCCTGCGCGGTCTCGGTCGCCAGCACCGAACTGTTGCTGCGCCAGGACTGGCGTGCATCGGTCGCCGGGATCGGCGCCGGGCTGACCGCTGCCCTACAACCCGCACGTGACCTGCCCGGAGTCGCTGACGTCCGGGTCTGCGGCGCGATCGGAGTCATCGAATGCCGGGAACCGGTGGACATGGCCGTTGCGACTCGAGCGGCACTGGCGCACGGCGTGTGGCTGCGCCCCTTCCGCAACCTGGTCTACGCGATGCCGCCCTACATCTGTAGCCCCGAGGAGATCGCCCGGATCGGCGGCGCGATGGTCGACGCGGTGCATGCCTTAGCCTGAACAGTGTTCAAGTCGTCTCGAGACCGCACAGGGAGAGCCGCGTGACCCGCACCGATGTGTCGCCACTGGCCTGGCTGGCCGAGGTGGAGCAGCGGCGTCGACAGGCCGGTCTGCGACGTTCACTGCGGGTGCGGCCTGTGGTCGCCACCGAACTGGACCTGGCGTCCAACGACTACCTCGGCCTGGCGACCCACCCGGCCGTCATCGCCGGCGGTGTCGAGGCGCTGCAGACCTGGGGCGGCGGCGCCGGGGGATCGCGTCTGGTGACCGGCAATACCGAACTGCATCAGCAGTTCGAACAGGATCTTGCCGACTTCGTCGGTGCGCCAGCGGGTTTGGTGTTCTCCTCCGGTTACACCGCCAATCTCGGCGCGGTGGTCAGCCTGTCCGGGCCGGGGGCACTGGTGGTGTCGGACGCCTACTGTCACGCATCTCTGGTGGACGCCTGCCGGCTCTCGAGGGCGAGGGTCGTCGTCACCGAGCACCGGGACGTGGACGCCGTCGCCGCGGCATTGGCCGGCCGGACCGAGGAACGCGCCGTTGTGCTCACCGAGTCGGTGTTCAGCACCGACGGCGCGCTGGCCCCGCTGCGCGAACTGCACGAGGTGTGCCGCCGGTACGGCGCCCTGTTGATCGTCGACGAGGCGCACGCACTGGGGGTGCGCGGCTCCGGTGGCCGCGGACTGGTGCACGAGGCCGGGCTGGCCGGCGCGCCCGACGTGGTGATCACCACGACGTTGTCCAAGGCCCTGGGCAGTCAGGGCGGCGCGGTGCTGGGGCCCGTAGAGGTTCGCGATCACCTCATCGACGCCGCCCGCACGTTCATCTTCGACACCGGACTCGCGCCGGCGGCACTGGGCGCGGCGTCGGCCGCCCTGGATGTGCTGGTCGCCGAGCCGTCTCGCGCCGCCGACGTGCTTCGGCACGCCGGCGTGCTGGCCCAGATCTGCGAGCTGCGCGACCAGCCGCAATCCGCGGTGGTCTCGGTCATTCTCGGGGACGCGGAGACGGCGGTGGCCGCCGCGACCGCCTGCCTGGACGCCGGAGTCCGGGTGGGCTGTTTCCGGCCGCCCACCGTGCCCGCGGGCACGTCCCGGTTGCGGCTGACCGCGCGGGCTTCGCTGACCGCCGACGATCTGGAGTTGGCGCGACGGGTGCTGCGCGCCGTGCTGCGCGACCATCCCGCTTTGTCGTCATGACCGTCTTGGTCATCACCGGTACCGGCACCGGCGTGGGCAAGACGATCGCGACCGCCGCGCTGGCCGGCGCTGCCCGGCAGGCCGGGCTGGACGTGGCGGTGTGCAAACCGGTTCAGACCGGCACCGCTGACGGCGACGACGACCTGGCCGAGGTCGGCCGGCTCTCGGGGGTGAGCGAACTGTTCGCCGCTGCCCGCTACCCGGCGCCGCTGGCCCCGGCGGCCGCGGCCGAGCAGGCCGGGATGACACTGCCGACCCGCGCCGAGCTGTCGGCGCTGATCCGGGCCGCCGACCGCCCGGAACGACTGACCCTGGTGGAGGGCGCCGGTGGCCTGCTCGTCGAGCTGGCAGCCGACGGCGTCACGCTGCGCGATCTGGCCGTCGACCTCGGCGCCACCGTGCTGGTGGTGGTCGGCGCCGAACTGGGCACCCTCAACCACACCGCACTGACCCTGGAATCACTGGCCGGACAAGGGTTGTCGTGCGCCGGATTGGTGATCGGCAGCTGGCCGGCGCAGCCCGGACCGGCCGCCACCAGCAACCGCGGGGCGCTGGCCCGGCAAGCTGCGGTACGCGCGGTGCTGCCGGCCGGTGCCGCCGCGCTGGGCGTCGCGGAGTTCGCGGCCATGAGTGCCGCAGCGTTCGACACCGACTGGGTGCGCACCCTGGCGGGGTAGCGATGGTGCACTCGATCGAGCTGGTCTTCGACGCCGGCACCGAGACCGCGGTCCGGCGGATCTGGACCGATCTGGCCGCCGCCGGCGTGCCCAGCCAGGCCCCGGCCGCGCGACCGCACGTCACCCTGGTGGTCGCCCAGCGCATCGATCCGCAGGCCGACGCCGCGCTGGCCACCGTTGCCGACCGACTGCCGATGGACTGCACGCTTGGCGCGACGCTGATCTTCGGCCGCTCACACGGGGTGCTGGCACGGCTGGTGGTGCCGACGGTGGCCCTGCTGGAACTGCACGAGCAGGTGTACCGGTTATGCGCACCCCTCCTGATGCCCGGACCGTTGGCCAACGTGACGCCGGGCCGGTGGACGGCGCACACCACGCTGGCCCGCCGGGTCGGGCCGGACCAGTTGGGCCGGGCTCAGCGCATCGCCGGCCGAGCTGACATCAGCGGGCGATTTGTCGGGCTGCGCCGATGGGATGGCAACGCGCGCAACGAGTATCTGATCTAAGCGGTGATCGCAGGCGCGGCGAGGCCGGGCGCGAAGGGTCACCGCGAAGGGCTACCGACGGTTACACCGGCCCGCATCGTCAGGCCGTCGATCAGCAGTCCCATCCCGAACGCGAATGCGCCGCTCGGGTCGGCCTCGGGCGTGATCTCGGCGGCCCCGGCAGCGTCCCACTGCAGGCGGGACTGTTCGTCGGCGGTGAACCCCAGCACGTAGTAGACAACGGTGCGGGCGACCTGCCCGGCCTGATCCGGGTGTACGCCTGCGGCTGTCGCCGACTCCGCCAACAGCTGTCTCTTATACACAT
>NZ_JRMM01000005.1:0-69122 GCF_000972905.1 Mycobacterium sp. UM_Kg27 | reverse complement strand
AGATGTGTATAAGAGACAGGCCTTGCAGCGGGCCTCCGAACGCGGCGTCGACGGGCCGCTGTCGCAAACCGTGCGGGCCGTTCTGGAACCGCTCGGTCTGACCGCCGAACCGCCGAGCGGGGCCAAGGCCCGGGAGCGCTGGGAGGCGCTCGGCGCGCTGGCGGAACTGGCCGACGACGAGGTGGCCCAACGCCCCGATCTCGACCTGCCCGCGCTGCTGACCGAACTGCGGATGCGCGCCGACTCCCGGCATCCGCCGACCGTGCAGGGTGTGACGCTGGCATCCCTGCACGCCGCCAAAGGCCTGGAGTGGGACGCGGTGTTTCTGGTGGGCCTTGCCGATGGCACCCTGCCCATCTCGCACGCCCTGGCGCACGGCGCGGACAGCGAGGCCGTCGAAGAGGAGCGCCGGCTGCTCTATGTCGGCGTCACCCGGGCCCGGATCCACCTCACGCTGAGCTGGGCGCTGGCCCGCGCGCCGGGCGGGCGGGCCGGCCGCAAGCCGTCGCGGTTCCTCAGCGGTATCGCCCCGCAGGCCGACGCCGCCACCACCCCCACCAAGCGCCGGGCCCGCGGCGCCCCGAAGCATTGCCGCATCTGCAACAAGGCACTGGCCACCCCGGCGGCCATCATGCTCAGCCGCTGCGAGACCTGCGCCGCCGATGTCGACACCGAGTTGCTGGTGGCGCTCAAAGACTGGCGTCTGCGCACTGCCACCGAACTGAAAGTGCCCGCCTACATCGTCTTTTCCGACAACACCTTGACCGCGATCGCCGAGATGCTGCCCGGCGACGAGGCCGCCCTGGTGGCCATCCCGGGCATCGGAGCGCGCAAGTTGGAACAGTTCGGCTCCGATGTGCTGGAGCTGGTCCGCAACCGGGGTTGAAACCGGGGTCCGGCCACTGCCGGTCGTAATTCGGTTGTGGGTCGGTGGGTCGAGCGGCTAGCCTCGGACCCCATGACCACGATCAGCGTCCTGTGGGTAGCCGGCGCGCGCCATGCCGCCGCTGCCGAGGCGGCGGTGCGCCATGCCGCCGCCGCCGTAGACGCGTCCGTGCATCGGGGTTCGCCCTAACAGCAGCCCCCGCCCCCGATGGCCACGGACCCAACCAGGATCCGTGGCCATTATTTTTTGCTCGGCAGCCCGCCGACCGGCCCGGATCCGACCCTCACGAACCGACCGGAAAGCAGGTACACACCATGTCGAGAACCCTGAAGTTGCCGTGTCACAGCGATCCCGACCTGTGGTTCGCCGACGACCCGGCCGATCTGGAGCGGGCCAAGGCACGGTGTGCTCAGTGCCCGATCCGCCAGCAGTGCCTGGCGGCGGCGTTGCAGCGCGCCGAGCCGTGGGGTGTGTGGGGCGGCGAGATCCTCGACCGGGGCAACGTCATTGGCCGTAAGCGGCCGCGGGGCCGTCCGCGTAGGGAGCCGGTGGCCGCGTGAGCGGCCGCAGCATCAGGCCGACGGGCCGACCGCGACGTCTTCGGGATCGGCGAAGCCCGGCACCAATTCCTCGGAGAGACGCTTGATCGGGACGTGGGCGTCGAGCTGACACATGATCGCCGTGGTGGACCCGAGGACTCGCATCGGCATCGCGAGCTTGGGCGGCAGGTCTAGCTGGCGGGCGGTCTTGAGCTGCTCGACCGGGCGTTCCAGCTGCTTGCCGGCCATCCGCATCAGCCACTTGCGGGTGTAGTGGAAAACCTCGACTTGCACCGGCTCGACATGCTGGCGCAGCATCTCGTCGATCTCGCGCACCGAGACGGTCTGGCCCTTCTGGATGAAGCCGCCCCGGCGCATGGTCTCGATGACCTTGTCGTAGTCCTTGTCCCGGGCGTAGCGCACGGAGGCACCCAGTTCCGGCGGGAACCCGCCGGGCATCGGCGCCACTGCACCGAAGTCGATCACGCCCATCCGGCCGTCCGGCATCAGCATGAAGTTGCCCGGGTGGGCGTCGCCATGGATCAGTTCCAGCCGGCGCGCCGCGTCCCAGGTGAATTCGGCCAGACGGGTGCCCATCAGGTCACGCTGTTCGACGGTGCCGTTGCGGATGATCTCGGCCATTCCGACGCCGTCGATCCACTCCTGGATGACCGTCTTGGGGGCGCTTGCCACCACGTTCGGAATCAGGAAGTGCGGGTGCCCGGCGTAGGCCTTGGCGAAGATGCGCTGGTTGTCGGCCTCGAGCCGGTAGTCGAGCTCCATCTCGGTGCGCTCGATGAGCTCGTCGACGACGCCCTTCACGTCGACACCGGGTGCCAGCTGCTTGAAGATGCCGGTCAACCGCCGGATGGTCTTGAGATCGGCGCGCAGCGCTTCATCGGCGCCGGGGTATTGGATCTTGACCGCGACGGGACGGCCGTCGGCCCACACCGCCTTATGCACCTGCCCGATGCTGGCCGAGGCGATGGGGGTGTCGTCGAACTCGGTGAAGCGCTCCCGCCATTTGGTGCCCAGTTGTGCGTCAAGCACCCGGTGCACCTTGTCGGCAGGCAGCGGCGGGGCGTCCTTCTGCAGCTTGGTCAGCGCCTCCCGGTAGGGCTCGCCGAACTGCTCGGGGATGGCCGCTTCCATCACCGACAGGGCTTGGCCCACCTTCATGGCGCCGCCTTTGAGTTCACCGAGCACGGTGAACAACTGGTCGGCCGCCTTCTCCATGAGCTCGGCGGTGACCTCGTCCTTGGACTTGCCGGTCAGCCGCTTCCCGAACCCGAGTGCTGCCCGGCCGGCGATGCCGACCGGCAGGCTGGCCAGCTTCGCATTGCGCGCTGCGCTTCCGCGTTTGATTTCTGACACGCGTCCATCATCCATGACGTTGTTGTGGTGCCGGTCACCGCGGTGACAATTCTCAGTGGCGATCGTGACGTCAGCAATCACATAACGGGTGGCGGACCCAGCGCCGGGTCAGCATCGATCCGGTGGCCAAATCCAGCTCCAGGGTGGAGTCGAGGGTCGGCGGAGCAGCCAGGTCCGGGCCGGTTGCGGCTCCGCGCACCGCTGCGATCACCCGTTCGACTTGGCTCAGTGCCAGCGCCGCGGTCGCCAGTACGGTTGCCCGGTCGGCGTGGGTGACGGTGTGGCGAAGCTGCGCGGCCACCGCAGGCCATGCCGAGTCCCGGTCTCGCCGGTGCAGGTCAGCGCAGCGCAGACAGCTGGTGACTCCCGGCAGGACCAGCGGGCCGACCATTCCGGTGCCATCGCGCACCCGCACCGGTAGGTGCGGCACCCGCGCGGCGTGCAGCTCACGTACCAGCCGTGGATCGGGAACCAGGAAGTCGGCCAGCACCACAAGATCGGTCCCGGCGGCACTGACTGCGGCGTGCGGATGACTGCTGTGCCGGACCACGGCGCTCGAGCAGCGCAGCGATTCGACCAACAGGTCCGACAGGGGACCGCGTCCGTGCACCCGCAGCGAGACGGTGCGGCCCTGACGGCGCGGCCCGGCGCCGCGGACGGCGACACGTGCCGCCACCAGCTCGACCAGCAGGTCGTCCAGCTCGGCGGCGTCCACCGGGCCGTGTTGGGCGGCCTCATGGCGCAGCGCCGCGACCGTGGTCGGGATCTGCATCGTCCGTAAGACGGCGGCCAGTGCAGCGGTGCTCATCCCGCGGGGTGGCCGCACGAGTACGGCGCGCCGCGGATCCCAGCCCACCTGGACAGCACCGTCGGGGCGCAGTAGCACCGGCAGCGCCGGATCGAGGGTGTAGGTGGAGGTCTCGGAACCAACCCTGTTCACGCAGGTGACCCTGCCATGTCGGCCGGCGTCGATCCTTCCGTCATCCACAGGGGCGCGAAGCGATGCGCCGCGCGGCCTCCACGGCGGCGCGGCGTTGGCGTGCGATGACGGCGGGGTCGGTGAGGGTCTCGTACGGCTCGGGGGAGTGGACCCAGGCCAGGCCGATGCCGAACAGCAGGGCGAGCAGGTCGAGGGGTTCCCAGGAGCTGTCCACGTGGCCACCGGCCTGGGCGGTTTCGATGGCGGTGACCGCGTGCTCGAAGATCGGCTGCCCGTCGGCCTGGGGTTCGTCGAGGGCCAGCCCTTCCAGGCGGGCCCAGGTGATCATGCGCAGGTGTTCGGGGCTGCTTCTGCCCAAATCGTAGACATCGCCTGCGAATTCGGGCACCGCGTCGGGGCGAAGGGTGACCGACCGGTAGAAGGCCGCCACGTCGGTGGCCACCACTTCCCGAAACAGTGCCTCCTTGTCGCCGAAGTGGGCATAGAGACGTTCTTTGCTGGCTTGCGCCGCGCGGGCGATGCGATCGATGCGCGATCCGGCAAGACCATGGCGAGCGAACTCGGCGCGGGCAGCGTCAAGGATCTGGCCGCGCAGCTCGGAAGTGCTCCTTCGCACAGCAAGATCATAACCATACGAACTAGTTCGTTCTGTAATGTGAGGGCATGCACGTCCTCCAAGACACCCACGCGATCCTGAACCAGCCGCCGCGAGTCGAGGCCATGCGGCGCGCTGTGGAGGCCGTCGCCGATGCGGTCACGCCCGTTGTCGAGGCGTACCGACCCTACGTCGCAGGCCTGGACAACCTTCCCCGTGATGGTCGATTTCTCTTGGTGGGCAACCACACTCAGACCAGTGTGGAGGCTCTGCTGATTCCGTTCCATGTTCGGCGGGCGATCGGCCAACGCGTACGGCCGTTGACGGATCGGCAGTTCGGGCGCATGCGGGGTCCGGCCCGAGATCTGCTCGCCGCTGCGGGGGCCCTGGTGGGCGCCCCGGAACCGGTCCGCGAACTGATGCTCCGCAACGAGCCCATCCTGGTATTCCCCGGCGGTGGTCGCGAGATTCCCAAGTTCAAGGGGGAGGAGTACTCCCTGCGCTGGCAGGGCCGCACCGGATTCGCGCGCCTCGCAGTCGAACACGACTATCCGATCGTGCCGGTCGGACTGGTGGGGGGCGATGACGTCTACCGGAGTCTGAGCCCTCGCGGTGGCAGCTGGGAGCGCTTCAGTGTGGCGCTGTCGCGACGGCTTTCAGGTCCGCCGGAGATGGCCATGCCACTGCAGCGCGGCATCGGCCCAACCCTCATCCCGCGACCGCAGCGGATGTACCTGCGCTTCGGCGCGCCCATCGACACCGCCAAACTCGCCCGCGTCGCGAACGAGGAATGGGTTGCCACCGTGCGGGACAGGGCGCAGCAGTCGCTCGAGCGGATCTTGGCTGACCTGCTCGACGTCCGCGCGAAGGACCCCTACCGCCACCTCAATCCCCTGGCGTGGCGGCAGGCCATCTCGCCACCCGACGCCGCCAGGGGGCGTTAGCCGTCGGTGTCGTCGGGCTTACCGGCCTCGCGCTGAAACTCCGCGATCGCCTGGTCGATGGCCGAGTCGATGTCGCTGGAGCCGCCGATGATCCGGTCGATGAACGCCGCCGGTTCGTCAAGGTCGGCGGACTCGGGCAGCAGATCGGGATGCTGCCACACTTTGTCGCGGGCATCCGACCCGACCGCCGTGGTCAATCGCTCCCAGAGCACCGCGGCCTCGCGCAATTTGCGCGGGCGCAGTTCCAGACCGACCAGCGTGGCGAACGTCTGCTCGGCCGGGCCGCCGGTGGCGCGCCGCCGGCGCAGCGTCTCCGAGAGCGCGGCGGTGCCCGGGATCCGGTCGCCCAGCGCAGCATTGACCACGGTCTGTACCCAGCCCTCGATCAGAGCCAGCAGGGTCTCCAGCCGTTCCAGTGCCACGAGTTGCTCGGGGGTCGACTTGGGCTCGAACACGCCCTGGTTGAGCAGTTCATTCATGGCCGAGGGATCGGTCAGCGCCGCCGGATCGAACCCCTGGGCCAGTTCCTCGATACCCCGGATGTCGATCTTCATGCCCCGGGCGTAGGCCTCCACCGCGCTGAGCAACTGGTTGGACAGCCACGGCACGTGGGTGAACAGCCGGTGGTGGGCGGCCTCACGGGCGGCCAGGAAGGTGACGATCTCACTGCGTGGTTGATCCAATCCGCCGGCCAATTCCTCGATCGCGCCGGGCAGCAGCGCGGCCACTCCGCTGGGCCCCAGCGGCAGGCCGATGTCGGTCGAGGTCAGCACCTCTCCGGACAACCGTCCCAGCGCCTGGCCCAATTGAGAACCGAACGCCAACCCACCCATCTGCGACATCACCGACAACAACGGGCCGGCCATACTCTTGGCCTCTTCCGGAAGCGCTGACGCCCACACCGACGAAACCTGTTCGGCCATCGGGTCACACAGGCGCTGCCAGGTGGTCATGGTGTGCTCGACCCAGTCCACCGGCGTCCAGGCGACCCCACTGGTGGTGCCGGCCGGCAACGAAGTCGCCCCGTCAAGCCAGGTTTCAGCCAGGTGCACGGCATCGCCGATGGCGGTCGCGGTCGAGGAGGTGACGGGCGCGACCGAACCGATCGACTTGATCGCGACCTGTCGCGCCAGGTCGTAGTTCACCGGCCCGGCCGGTCGGCCGTCGGCGCTGACCCGGCCGGCACCGCTGAACATCTGCCCGAGCTGGGTAAAAACCTGGCCCAGATCGGCCATGTTGAAACCAGCACCCATCCCGAACGGGTCGGAGGGCCCGGAGCCTCGCTCGCGGTCGGGGTCGTCCCCGGAAGAAAAACCGAAGGGCAGATCAGCCATAGACACAACCGTACCCACCGGCAACGTCCGGCGGTACGACACACGGCCGCCAGTGGTCGGGCCGTTACCGCCTGGGCAATGGCCGTTTACCATACCCGGGGTGAACAGGCGGATTCTGACGCTGTTGGCGGCTGTGCTGCCGGTGGTCGCGTTCGGCGTGCTGCTGACGGCGGTGACGGTGCCCTTCGTGTCGTTGGGGCCGGGTCCCACGTTCGACACCCTCGGCATGATCGACGGCAAGCAGGTGGTCGATATCGAGGGGACCACCACGCACCCGACGACCGGCCACCTCAACATGACCACGGTCTCCCAGCGCGACGGTCTGACGCTGGGGGAGGCGCTGGCGCTGTGGTTGTCCGGACGCGAGCAGCTCATGCCGCGTGACCTGGTCTATCCGCCCGGCAAGTCCCGCCAGGAAGTCGACGAGAGCAACGACGCCGACTTCCGCGCGTCCGAGCAGAGTGCCGAGTACGCCGCGCTGGGCTACCTGCGCTACCCGTCGGCGGTCACCCTCGCCGACGTCCAGGACCCGGGGCCGTCAGCCGGCGCGCTGCAGCGCGGCGACGCTGTGGACGCCGTCAACGGCGAACCGGTGTACACCGTGCAGCAGTTCACCGCGAGACTGGCCGACACCAAGGCCGGCGAGACGGTTGCCATCGACTACCGGCGCAAGAACGCCGCACCCGGTACGGCGCGGATTACGCTCGGAGAGAACAAGGACCGCCCCAACGGATTCCTGGGGGTGTCCGTCCTCGATGCCCCGTGGGCGCCGTTCACCATCGACTTCAACCTGGCCAACATCGGCGGCCCGTCGGCGGGGCTGATGTTCTCGCTGGCCGTCGTCGACAAGCTCACCACCGGCACCCTGGCCGGACCGAACTTCGTGGCCGGTACCGGGGTCATCAAGGCCAACGGCCAGGTCGACGCGATCGGCGGGATCACGCACAAGATGATGGCGGCCCGCGAGGCCGGCGCGACGGTGTTCCTGGTCCCGGCCGACAACTGCTACGAGGCCAGAAACGACGACAAGGGACTGCAACTGGTCAAAGTCGACAGCCTCGCCCAGGCGGTGGGCGCGCTGCGAACCATCACCGACGGAGGTCAGCCGCCCTCTTGCTGAGTGTTCGTTGGCTACAGTGGGGCCGTCAGGGACAACTGAGCTAGGGAGCGTGGCACGTGGGGATGCGGCCCACTGCGAGGATGCCGAAATTGACCGCGCGCAGCCGGATCATGGTCGGCAGCGCCTTCGTCGTGATCGCGCTGCTGCTGTTGGGGCCGCGGCTGATCGACGGCTATGTCGACTGGTTGTGGTTCGGCGAGCTGGGCTACCGCTCGGTGTTCGTCACGACGTTGCTGACCCGCCTGATCACGTTCGTGGTGGTGACACTGCTGGTCGGCGGGATCGTGTTCGCCGCGATGGCCACCGCCTTCCGGGTCCGGCCGGTCTTCGTGCCCAGCAACGGCGTCAACGACCCGGTGGCGCGGTATCGCACCACGGTGCTGTCGCGGCTGCGGCTGTTCGGGTTCGGAATTCCGGCCGGCATCGGGGTGCTGGCCGGCATCGTCGCGCAGAGCTACTGGGTCCGTATCCAGCTGTTCCTGCGGGGCGGTGACTTCGGGATCACCGATCCGCAGTTCGGCAAGGATCTGGGTTTCTACGCCTTCGACCTGCCGTTCTACCGGCTGGTGGTGGGGTTGCTGCTGGCGACGCTGTGCCTGGCCACCATCGCGAACCTGACCACGCACTACATCTTCGGCGGCATTCGGCTGTCCGGCCGGGCCGGCGCCCTGAGCCGCCCGGCCCGCATCCAGGTGGTCAGTCTGATCGGCACCCTGGTGCTGCTCAAGGCCGGCGCCTACTGGCTGGACCGCTACGAGTTGCTCAGCCATACCCGCACCGGCAAACCGTTCACCGGAGCCGGTTACACCGACATCAACGCGGTGCTGCCGGCCAAGATGATCCTGCTGGCGATCGCGCTGATCTGCGCGGTCGCAGTGTTCTCGGCGATCGTGCTGCGCGACTTGCAGATTCCAGCGATCGGGCTGGTGCTGTTGCTGCTGTCGTCGGTCGTGGTCGGCGCGGGCTGGCCACTGATCGTCGAACAGTTCAGTGTCAAGCCGAACGCGGCGCAGAAGGAGAGCGAGTACATCTCCCGCTCGATCACGGCGACCCGGCAGGCCTACGGTCTGACCGAGGATTTGGTCACCTACCGCGACTACCGCGGTGACGCACGCGCCACGGCCGCGCAGGTGGGCGCCGATGCGGCCACCACCTCCAACATCCGGCTGCTGGACCCCACCATCGTCAGCCCCGCGTTCACCCAGTTTCAGCAGGGCAAGAACTTCTATTTCTTCCCCGACCAGCTCACCATCGATCGCTATCGCGACGACGAGGGCCAGCTGCGTGACTATGTGGTCGCCGCCCGCGAGCTCAACCCGGATCGACTGATCGACAATCAGCGCGACTGGATCAACCGGCACACCGTGTTCACCCACGGCAATGGGCTCATCGCCTCGCCGGCCAACACCGTGCGCGGCATCGCCAACGATCCCAACCAGAACGGTGGATACCCGGAGTTCTTGGTCAACGTCGTCGGAGCCAACGGTGGCGTCGTCTCCGACGGACCGGCCCGTCTCGACCAGCCGCGCGTCTACTACGGGCCGGTGATCGCCGACACCGCCGCCGACTACGCGATCGTCGGCCGCAACGGGGCCGACCGTGAGTACGACTACGAAACCAACACCGAGACCAAGAACTACACCTACACCGGTGCCGGCGGGGTAGGCGTCGGAAACTGGTTGGCCCGCAGCGTGTTCGCCGCGAAGTTCGCTGAGCGCAACTTCTTGTTCTCCAACGTGATCGGCGCGGACAGCAAGATCCTGTTCAACCGCGACCCGGCCAGCCGGGTGCAGGCGGTGGCGCCCTGGCTGACCACCGACTCCACGGTGTATCCGGCGATCGTGAACAAGCGCCTGGTGTGGATCATCGACGGCTACACCACGCTGGACAACTACCCCTACTCGGAGCTGACGTCGCTGTCGTCGGCCACTGCGGATTCCAAAGAGGTGGAGTTCAACCGGCTGCTGCCGGACCGGCGGGTGTCCTACATCCGTAACTCGGTCAAGGCAACGGTCGACGCCTACGACGGCACGGTGAGCCTGTACGCCCAGGACGAGCAAGATCCGGTACTGCAGGCATGGATGAGGGTGTTCCCCGGCACGGTCAAACCGAAGGCCGAGATCTCACCCGAGCTCGCCGATCACCTGCGCTACCCCGAGGACCTGTTCAAGGTGCAGCGCATGCTGTTGGCCAAGTACCACGTCAACGACCCGGTGACGTTCTTCTCCACATCCGACTTCTGGGATGTGCCGCTGGACCCCAACCCGACCGCCAGCAGCTTCCAGCCGCCGTACTACATCGTCGCGAAAAACCTTGCCAAGGGCGACAATTCGGCGTCGTTCCAGCTGACCAGTGCGATGAACCGGTTCAAGCGCGACTATTTGGCCGCCTACATCAGCGCCAGCTCGGATCCAGACACCTACGGCAAGATCACCGTGCTGACCATTCCTGGCCAGGTCAACGGGCCCAAGCTGGCCAATAACGCGATCACCACCGATACCACGGTCAGCCAAGACCTCGGTGTGATCGGGCGCGACAATCAGAACCGCATCCGGTGGGGCAACCTGCTGACCCTGCCGGTGGCGCAGGGCGGACTGCTCTACGTCGAACCGGTCTATGCCTCACCCGGTTCCAGCGATGCCTCGTCGTCGTACCCACGGCTCATCCGGGTGGCGATGATGTACAACGACAAGATCGGCTATGGGCCGACAGTCTCCGATGCGCTGACCGGGCTGTTCGGGCCGGGTGCCAGTGCAGCGGCCACGGATATCGCACCCACCGACGGCGGCGCTGCCACGCAGGGGACGCCGCCATCGGCGACCCCGCCTGTTGCGGCGGTGCCGACGCCCCCGGCTGCCGAGGTCGCGTTGTCTCCGGCCAAAGCCGCGGCGCTGCGCGAGGTCGAATCGGCGCTCAACGCAGTGCGCGATACCCAGCACCGCGGTGACTTCGCCGCTTACGGTGCAGCGCTGCAACGCCTCGACGACGCGATGGCCAAGTTCAACAGCGCCAAGTAAGCGTGCGCGGCGCTCAGGCGCCGCGTGGTGTCAGCGACGCGTGGCGCCCGGCGGCATTGTCGGCTTGTGTTGTGCCGCCGTGCTGAGTGCGGCGCGTGCCTTGGCGTTCCAGTGGTGTCTAGGGGTCAGTGCGGACAGCTGAGCCAATCGGACGAACTGTCGCAGTGACCATCGGTCGGCGGCGCTGACGGTGATCCCGGTGAGTTCCACGGCGCGGGGGTGCTGCAGGGCGCGGATGGCCGGGTGGGGGACGGTGCGCATCCACCAGTCGGTGGGGGCGAAAATCTGCTCGCGGAACGGCTCGAAGTGTTCGCCGGCCATCAGGTGCGAGCGGCAGTAATCTTCGAAGTATTCGACGAATTCTGGCCAGGTCGCGGGCATCGGCCGCGTCGATACGCCATATCGGCGATACCACGCGCAGCACTCCTGGTAGAGCTGCTCATGTTCGTCGGTGTCGAGCCGACGAATGAAGGTGTTCACCATGACGACGAGGGACTCGACATAAGCGCTGTGCTGAAAATGGAACGTGTCGGGATTCAGTGCGTGGTACTTGTGCCCGAGACTGTCGACGCCCTTGACATGCTCGTGGGAGAACCGCATCTGGGGCCGCATGTCCACGTCGGTGTAGGCGTAGTTGACGGCCTGGGTGAAGGTGCGTTTCTTGTGTAGCCAAATGCGTTTGCGCATGAGGGCGTGCTCGTTGATGCCGGCGGCAATGCCGGGATGCAACAGCAACAGACACACCGCCCTGGGGAGCACGAAAAGGTAGCGCCGGTCGGCCAGGAAGTGCCACAGCATGCTGTTGGGCCCCAGGCCGTCGTCGTTGTGGTCAGCCATGATCAGATCAGTGCCTTGTCTCGGCGGATGCGATAGCGAACGTCGGCCATCAGCACGGTGTAGTTGACGGTTCGGATGAATCGGGGAATGAAGCGGTTCACGAATGATACGAACAGGAACAGGTTTTCGAACTGGCGTTGCTCAGTCGGCGACCAGGGCACGCCGAGTAGCTCACGAAAGTGCGGAGGCAGAAAGCCGATTGTCAGGAACCGCAGCAGGGGCGCCAGGGGCACCCGCAAGATCGGGCTGATCATTTTCAGGTCGACCAGCCGCATGAGGTAGTCGCGGACGACGTCGTCCATCGCCAGGGTCTGGCAGGTGGTGTTCCAGTAGGTGTCGAATTCGGCGCGGGTGGACGGCCATTGGTCGGCGGTGACCTGCAAGGTGGTGCCGAGCGGCCAGGCGTGGCGATAAAAGCCCTCCGCCTGGGTCTGAGACATCTTGCCGCGCAGCAGCTGATAGGTGTCCTCGTAGAAGACGAACAGGCATGCGGCGACCCACAGTTGCAGATCCTGATCGAAGGCGTTGTACTGCACCGGACTGTCTCCGGTCGAGCGCACCTGCCGGTGTGCGACGTTGACCGCGTCGCGGTAGGCGGTGCGTTCCTGATCGTTGCCCAATACGGCGACGGCCATGTACTGGGCGGTGGTGCGCAGCCGCTTCCAGGGATGCTCCATCAGCGCGCCGGATTCCACTCGGCTCTCCACGACGCCGTGGCCGACCCCGGGCATGCTCAACTGCATGACGACGTTGGCGGCTGCTGCGGCCGCAGACCAAAAATCCAGCGCCTCAGTCAGATCGACGGGACCATCGTCGAAGCGTGGGGTGTATTGGCCTATGTGGATCCGGGTTTCGCCCGCGTGCAGGGAAGGTGACTTGGGGGAGACGCCGAGCATTCTCATGGCCAGATCGATGATCCGTACCAAAAACATCATCCGAGCGGCCTCCGATGTTGCGGGCGGGGTTACGCCTTGCCGTCACTGCATACAGACGTTAGCGATCAGCAGCACCGGCCAAGCCACGATCGATCCGAGAAGGGACACCACGAGGTCCAACCCTCGCAGACCGTGCAGCGCGCCGGTGTGGGTCAGCGTCCAGATCAATCCGACGGTCAGGTACGGCGTCCCGAGGATCAGGCCCAGGCCGATCAACTCACCGACGGGCATCCGGTAATTGAGCAGGCGGCCGACGCCGTCGAGAAATCCGGGCATCGGTTGCCCCTCCCGCTGTTCTGGCCCCGGAATGCAGCATGGCATAGCGGGGTTGGGCCGACAAGGAGGAGGTGACTCGGCGCTGGTCGGGTGACGGCGGCGACGCCAGACCAGGCGATTTGGCGGCGTGGGCACCCGTTCGGTAGTGTCGTACATACCGACGCGGGGTGGAGCAGCTCGGTAGCTCGCTGGGCTCATAACCCAGAGGTCGCAGGTTCGAATCCTGTCCCCGCTACTAAAGAGAGTGGCCCCCAGGCGCAAGCCTGGGGGCCACTTTCGTTCATGGGTCTCGACCGATGCGCGACGCAGCCATCCCAGCGCTGGATCAGCTGGGTGCCGATGTCGAGCATGACACCGTGGTAGTTGCGCAGCCCGGCATAGCTGGAGCCGGGCATCAGGACATCGTGGGCCGTCTGCCAATTCGGTTCACGTGGTAGGCGGTGAACAGACCGTCCCTGACGCGGATCTCCCGTGCTCCGGCTCGGTGAAGGTGACCACCTCTCCGCGGTTGATCGACACCCAGTCGCGGGCCTCCAGATAGGGCCGGAAGGTCTCGGCAATGCGCTGTTCGTCGGCAGGAGTCTTCGGTCGCTGCAGTTCGTACAGCTGCGGAAACTCGGTCCAGCCGACCACGGCGTCCCAGAGCCGCAGGGCAGCGTCGCCGGTGGGCGGGTCGATGAGCACCGGCCCGAACAGGCACTGCCCGTCGGGAAAGAACAGCGTGGGTACCCCGTAGCCGCTGGCGGCGACCACGCGTTGATGGTCGGTCAGTACTTCGTCGCTGGTTGTCGGGTCAGCGATCGCCTGGTCGGCGAGTGCGGGATCGAATCCGAGCTCTTCGAGCAACCGGCGGGCGACCGCCTTTTCGTGCGGCTTGCGGCCCTCGACGTGCAGAGCGCGGCCGGCGCGCTCGTACCAGGCATCGACGTCGGCCATCGATCGGCGACGCAGCAGTGCGCCGATGCGCATCATCGACCAGCCGTAGGACCACTCGCGCTCCCAGGGATGCTTCTTGCCTTCTTGGCGGTTGATCTCCTCCAGGCTGAAGAAGCGCCAGTTCACCGTGAGGCCCGTGCGGTCGCGGACTTCCCGGATCCACCGCGACGTCTGGTATGCATACGGGCACATGACGTCGAAGTGGAAGTCGACGAAATCCGGGCGACTGGTCACATCGTGAACCTCAGGTTGCGGGCGGCGCGGTCGCCGAGTTCGGTGTCGCCTTTCCAGGTGATGGCGCCGGAGTCGATCTGGGCCTGCGGATCGATGCGCCCGCACGCCAGTTGAATGAAGGTTGTGGAATCGGTGACCACCGTGACATCCGGATTATCCAGTTGATCAACAGCTTTGGCTCGACCGTCCACGGCAACGTGCAACTGGCGGGGGATGGGTCCGGTGAGATCGAAGGTGATGCTTTTTCCGTCGGGGAGGCCCACTTTCTTGCCGACGATGTAGCCCAAGGAACCGGCCACCTCCGCCAGCGCGATCTGGGCGCCGAGGCTCGCGTCGTCGGTGGTGCGGCCCAGTGGGGTGGTGATGTCTCGTTCGTGCACCCAGAAGTCGAAGACCCGGATCTCCAGGAACCTGCCGTAGGTGGCGGGGCCGACCGGAGTCCACGACGGCCGCAGCAGATCCGCGTCGGACAACGTGGCCAGGTCGCGTCGGCGACGGTCGTAGATGGCGCGTACCAGTTCGCGGTACGCGGTGGTGTCGGTGTCGGCGTCGCGCAGGAAGTCCGCGGCCTTGTCGAACGGCGGCGGGGTGCGATCGTCACCGGGCAGCCACCCTGCCATTGCCGCCTCGATGCTGGTGACGTGGTTGATCACGTCACGAACCGTCCAGTCCGGGCACAGTGACTGAGCGCCCCACTCGGCGTCGCTGAGATCGGTGCACAGACTCTCTATCGCGGCGTAGCAGTCCCGCAGGGCGGCGGAGATTCTGTCCACGCTGCCGGCGTCCGGTGTGTTCAAAGCCATTCTCCTTCGCGTCCGTCACGAGCATCCGACAAGCACGAGCAGATATCAAGGAATGGCGAACGCCGGGTGCCCTCAGATCACCCACGGTGCGATCAACGTCATCGCCCCCAGAACCACCAAGCCGATGACGAACGCCACGACCGTAAAACCCATCACCTGACGAACATTGAGCTTCGCGATCGCCAACAGTGGCAGCAGCCAGAACGGCTGGATCATGTTCGCCACGCCCTCGCCGACCGCAACGGCCATCGACACCAGCCCGAGATAGCCCGGTGACTGCTGCCCGATCGCTAGGGCGGAGTCGACGGCGATCGGGCCCTGCACCGCCCAGTGCCCGCCGCCGGACGGTACGAACAGGCTGATGATCACCGAGCCGATGAACGTCAAAAACGGCAACGTGTACTCCGTCGCGCCATTGACCAGCGTCTGGGCCAGCAGCGTCTGCAGCGGCTTGGAACCCTCGGCGCCCTGATACGCCAGCAGCCCGACCAGGCCGCCGTAGAGCGGATATTGCAGCAGCAGCGGGCCCGAGACCTTCGCGGAACCGGCGAACGCCCGGATGAAGCGAATTGGCGTGCGGTGCAACAGGGCGGCGGTGATGGTGAACAGCATGATCATCGACGAGATGTTCAGCGCGAAACCACTGGCCACGAAATAGGTGATCCCCGCCCCGAACAGCGCCACGTTGAGGATCCACTGGTTCTCCAGCCATTCGGCAAATGTCTTGCCGGTGGGTGCCTCAACGGTTGTTGTGTCGTCTTCGAACACCGCGGCATCGGGGGGCAGGCTTTCCGACGGCTCCATCCGCCACACCGCCATCGCGAGCACCCCTAACACCAGGATCGCCGAGAGCCAGCTGTACGGCTGGAAGATGGTCTGGCGCAGCGGCACAGTGAATCCGGCGATCTTGTGGATCACGTTGATGGGGCTGCCGGCGTCGGTGTTCGCCAGCGCGATCGACGACGAGAGTCCCTGCGTCCAGACGATGAAGCCCATGAACGCCGCGGCGATCAGGTAGCCGAAATGCGAGTCGGGAAAACGTCGCGCTACCTGCCGGGCGACCAGGGCTCCTGCCACCAGGCCCAGGCCCCAGTTCAATAGGGACGCAACGGCGCTGACAGTGAAGCAGAGCAGAGCGCCCTGCACCTGGCTGCGGGGCACTGCGGCAACGCGGACGATCGCCCGCTTCAGCACAGGCGCCTCGGCCAGCGTGTAGCCGGTCACCAGGATCAGCACCATCTGGAAGGCGAAGGTGAAGATGTTCTCCCGCCCCCACACCCCGGCATACCAGGCCGCCAGCATGCCGTCGGCTGACGCTCCGCGTACCAGAGCGGCGACCAGCCCGGCGACGATCAGCGTGAGGATCACCGCGAACAGGTACGGGTCGGGCATCAGGCGCTCGACGTAGCGGACACTGAGCCCGGTGAGCGCTTGCATGACGCCTCGGCGTTGCGTCGGCTGCTTTGTGATCGCGCCGTCGGCCCGTAGCTCGGTCATTGCGCAGCCTCTCGTCGGAAAACCGCTCGCACCGCGGTCGCTCGTGCGTGTGTCACGATAAATGCCGCGGGCGCTCGGGCCGGGGGTTTTCAGCGCATGGTGGCGTGCAGCGCGTCGGTCATCGCCCCAATGGCAGCCTCGCGCTCCAGTGGCCAGCCGTCGACCAGCCACAGGTGCATGAAGGAATCGACCATGGTGTACATCATCGCGATGGCCAGCCGCAGCTGGGCCTCGGTGGCACCGGGCATGGCATCGGCCTCGATCCACTCGGTGACGTTGTCCTCCATGGTGGCTCGGTGCGCCGCGGCGAACTCCGGGTCGGCCGCTCGTGCCTGGTGGAGTGCCATATAGAGCTGCGGTGCGGAGGTGTAGAAGTCGACCACCTTCTCGAAGAACGCTCTGATCGAGGGCCGTCCCGATCTGCCGCCACGCGGGGCGTCCTGCTGGGACCAGACGGTCATGCGGGTATTGCGCAGTTCGCGCAGCACCGCGGCTTTGGAGTCGAAGTGTAGGTAGAACGTCGCCCGCCCGATCCCGGCCCGGCGCACGATGTCGTCGATGGTCACCGCGACGTAGCCGCGGTCGGCGAACGCCTCCAGCGCGGCGGCCATGATCTGGTCGCGGGTCATGGCGCGGTGCCGGTCACGCATCGTGAGTCGCGGTGCGGTGCCGCCGGTTTCACCGGCCAGAGCCGACTCCGTCATGTCAGAGTCACCCCCTCCAGCTGGCCGGTGGATCGCCACGCGTTCAGCATCGCGAAGAACTCGACAGGCTTGCCGCCGAAATTGGTCGACAGCATGCCGTGCGGATTCTCCCGGTCGCCCTCGGAACTGAGGTAACTCGGCGTGCACTCGGCGTAGAAGGCTTTGGGTTTTTCCGACGCTTGGTCCATCGCGGCCAGCCACTGGTCCTCGGCGGCCTTGGTGGCTTCGATGGTGTTCGCGCCCCGTTGCACGAATGTGCTGACCAGGTAGGCGAAATGGCGGGCTCGCTCCTCGGCGGTGTGGGTGTAGTTGGGGGAGACCCCGGATTGGGTGTAGCCCAGGAAGAAGCAGTTGGGAAAGCCGTGGGTCTGTAGGCCGTGCAGTGTCCGCATGCCTTTGGCCCACTTGTCGCTCAGCCGCACGGCGTCGCGGCCCACGATCTCGAAGCCGAGCCGACGGGTGAACTCGGTACCCACCTCGAAGCCGGTCGCGAACACCAGTGCGTCGAGTTCGTATTCGATGCCGTCGACCACGACGGCGGTCTCGGTGAACCGATCGACGCCGCGCCCATCGGTGTCGACCAACGTGACGTTGTCCCGGTTGAACGTATCGAGGTACTGGTCGTGGTAGCCGGGCCGTTTGCAGTTCAGCCGGTACCAGGGCTTGAGCGCTTCGGCGGTCTTGCGGTCGCGGACGGTCTCGTCGATGCGGGCGCGCAGCCGTTGCATCGCCACGTAGTCGGCGTGGAACAGGAAGTCGGCGATCTCCTCGGGGGTCATCTGCCGGCCGAGGCGCTGAGTCTCGCGGATCACGGCGGGCTCACTGAGTTCCAGGGCCTTCTGCGTCCAGCCGTCGTCGGTGAGGTCGAGGTCCATCTCCACCCCGCAGGTGACCCGGGTGAAGTTCTCCATGCGTTCGCGTTGCCAGCCCGGCTGCAGGCTCGCCGCCCACGCCGGGTCGGTGGGCCGGTTGCCCCGCACCGAGACGGTGCTCGGGGTGCGCTGGAAGACGTAGAGCTGGCCCGCCCACTCTCCGAGGTGCGGGATGCACTGCAGCCCAGTGGAACCGGTGCCGATGACGCCTACGCGCTTGTCAGACAGTTTGGTCAGTCCACCGGATTCGTCGCCGCCGGTGTAGCCGAAGTCCCAGCGGCTGGTGTGGAAGGTATGCCCGCGGAATTCGTTGATGCCGGCAATGCCCGGCAGTTTCGGCCGGGTGAGCGATCCGGGCGAGACCGCGACCAGCGTCGCGGTGAACGCGTCTCCGCGATCGGTGGTGATCTGCCAGCGCTTGGCGGCGTCGTCCCAGTGCAGGCCGGTGACCGTGGTGCCCAGCAAGGCGTTGTCGTAGAGGCGGTAGTGCTTGGCGATGTTCTGCAGGTGCTCGCGGATCTCCGGGCCGTGCGCATAACGCTCGGTGGGCACGTAATTCAGCTCTTCGAGCAGTGGCAGATAGATGTAGGACTCGACATCGCACTGCACGCCGGGGTAGCGGTTCCAGTACCAGGTGCCGCCGAAGTCGCCGGCGGTGTCGATCATCCTGATGTCGTCGATACCGGACTCCTGGAGCCGCGCGGCGGCGATCAGGCTGCCCAGGCCGGCGCCGATGATCGCCACCTGGACGTGGTCGTGCACCGGGTCGCGCTCGACGCGTTCGGTCCACGGGTCGTCGGCGTAGTGCGTGAAATCGGCGGTGACCTCGATGAACTGGCCCACGGCGTCGGGACGCAGCCGTTTGTCGCGTTCGAGTGCGTACTTCGCCCGGACCCATTCGGGGTCGTACTCCGCTGGCTGCGGTCCCAGGGAGCTGGCCGTGGGGGGCATCGCCTCGTGCTCCTTGCGTCATCGAGATCTCACTGGACATAATGTCCAGTGAATAGACTAGGCGATAGCTGGCCAGACGCAACGTATATTCCTTGGGCTCAATTCGGCGGCCGTCAGCGCCGAGCTGGGAGAGCGGCGGCGATGTCCTCGAGGGCCCGGGCCGCGTCGTCGAACGGCCAGCGCATGAACTCGTGGATCATCCCGTCGTAGCGATTGATGGTGGTGGGGACACCCGCTTGTTGGAGTCGGGCGCCGTACTGTTCGCCCTCGTCGCGCAGGGCGTCGAATTCGGCGGTGACGATGAACGCCGGAGGAAGCTGCTCGAGGCTGGGGGCCAGCAGCGGCGAGACGTGAGCATCGAGCTTTTCGTGATCGCCGTTGAGGTAGTGGTTCATGAACCACTGCTGGGTCGCTCGACTGATGTTCCCGTACCGTCCCGCGAATTCTTGGATGGAAACATTCGATCGCCGAAAATCCAAGTCCGGGTAGATCAATACCTGGTGTGTGATGGCCGGGGCACCGGCGTCGCGAGCCATCAGCGCGACCACAGCTGCGAGATTTCCGCCGGCACTGTCACCGGCGACAGCGATGTTTGTGCCGTTGGCGCCGATTTCGCCCGCGTGCCGGGCCACCCACTGCGTGGCGGCGAAGCCGGCGTTGATCGCTGCCGGGTACTTGTGCTCGGGGGCCAGGGGATAGTCGACCGAGACGACGACGCGGCCGGTGCGGTTCGCCAGCGCCCGGGCCAGCCCGTCGTGGGTGTCGAGGTCGCCGAGCACAAAGCCGCCGCCGTGGAAGAAGACGATCACCGAACGCCGTTCCTCTGGTTGCGGGTGGTAGATCCGAACCGGCAAATCGCCGGCTTGCGTGGAGACGATGTGGTCGCAAACGCTTGCGACGGCTTCCCCGGTGCCCAGGCTTTCGGTCATCAGACGCATGGCCTGCCGGACCTGCTCCGGGGCGAACGTGTGCAGGTCGGCAAAGTTACTGCCGGCCAGGCGTTCCAAATGGGCTTGGACCTGCGGATGTAGTGGCATGGCGCTGGGTGTCCTTTCTTAAGCGGCGCTTCGTCGCTAGTCTCTGACTTGAACCACGCTTCAAGTCAAGGGGATGGTGATGCTGGACATTGCTGAGGTGGCGAGTCGATCCGGTCTGGCGTCATCGGCGCTGCGGTTCTACGAGCGGCGCGGGCTGATCAGCTCCGGTGAACGCAACGGCCTGCGCCGCACCTACGAGCCGGCGGTGCTTGACCGGCTCGCCTTGATCGGCTGTGCCAAAGCGGCCGGATTCACGCTTGCTCAGATCGAGCGCTTTCTGCGGGCCACGCCCAGTGACACCGAACTACGTGCACGAATGGCTGAGAAGGCTCGCCAAGTCGACGACGAAATCGCCCGCCTCACCCGCATGCGCGACAGCCTCACTCACGCGGTGACCTGCACCCATACCCCACTGGTCGAGTGCCCGGAGTTCAAGGCGCGCATCAGCGAGTCCTAGCAGCTCGTCGGTTGTAGGGACCGTTTGATGTGCTACTACTGCCTGGCATCCTGGATGAGAGGTTCCGCCATGGCCGGTCTGTATCACGCCGCTGTCGTCTTCCTGATCGTCTTGACGGTCGTCACCTTCGCCAGCAGCTTCTGGTTCACCAATCCTTATGGCCGCTTCGCGAGTCCGGACGATCGCTTCACGCTGCCGGGAAAGATCAGCTGGCTGATGTTCGAGTGCCCGCAATGGTGGGCTTTCACCGTGGCGTTCTGGCTCGTGGCGCACTCGCATGGGGCACCGGCGATCGTGTTGTACGCGCTGTGGCAGTGCCACTACCTCTACCGGGGCCTGATCTATCCGCTGAGCCGCAAGGGCGATGGCAAGCGTTTCCCCATCTCCGGTATTGCCTTCGGCTTCACGTTCAACGCAGTCAACGGGTTCGCCAACGGTTACGCCGTGGCCCTGGCTCCGCACTTGCAGCAGGAGAGTTGGTTTGTCGACCCCCGCTTCATCCTGGGCCTCGCCGTGGCGGTGGTCGGGTGGGGGATCAACTTCCAAGCGGACCGCATCCTGATCGGCCTGCGCGCGGACGGCAGCAGCGGGTACAGCATCCCGTACGGCGGGGTGTATCGCTGGGTGTCTTCGGGCAACTACTTCGGTGAACTCGTCTTGTGGGCGGGCTGGGCGATCATGGCCTGGACTCTTCCGGGCCTGATCTTCCTGCTCTTCTCCATCGCCAACCTGGGGCCCAGGGCGATGGCCACCCACAAGTGGTACCAGCAGAAATTCCCCGACTACCCGCCCAACCGTAAGGCGATCATTCCCGGCGTACTGTAGGTGTCCGCCTCAGATATAGAGGCGGACAGCGGAAATCGCGCCCCGGTCCGCGCCCGCTGTGGAGAACTCGAACAACCCCACCCCGCGGCGGCCGTCCAGGTGCACCGTCGCAGTGACGGTGTGCCCTGCGGCCAAGAGCTTTTCGACGGCCAGGTGCCGCGCCGTTGCGACGAACTCGGCGACCGAGGTCTCCGAAACACCGTCCGGACTCAGCGTGGCATGGGGAGTCAGCTGCGCCGAAACCGCCGCCGCATCACCGTGCGCCAGCGCCGCGACAAGGTCTTCGACCCGACGCTTACCGCGCTTTCCCACCCCGGAAAGGCCGCGCAGGAATCCAGCGCAGCCAGAAAGGCCTTGGTGCCGAATCAGCTGCGGGCCCAGGATCACCGACGCCAGCAGGCCACGGCCACCGGAGGTAAGGAGCTGCCCGACCATCTTCTGCAGCTCCCAGTGCGCGAACAACCGCTGGATCTTCAGCGAGCTGTCCGGCCCCTGCGAGACCAGGTCATAGCGCAGGTGCATCGGGATATGCATGGTGACACCCGTCGACATCGTGGTGTGCACCGTCAGGTCTCGGAGCACCGACATGCCGGCGACCACGTCGTTCTGCACCTCAAATGCGATCGTGTTAGGCGCGATGAAGGTGTCGAAGAAACGTCCGATGGCGGCCGTGCCGACATGGGGCCTCGAACCGACCGGATCATTCACCTGGCCGTCGGCGGTGAAAATTCCGACCCACGCCGACTTATCGTGCACCGCAACAGCTTTCGGGGACCGCTCTACGGCGTCGAGCAGTGCACTGGTACTGTGCGAAGAACGCTGGTCCGACATCGGAATTCCTCTCGTTTCGAAGACCGCTGAGAATTAACGCCGCTCAGTCACGCATCCGCAGCACGACCTTGCCGGCCGCGGTGCGATTCTCCAGTGCCGCCAACGCATCAGCGGCCCGGTCGAGGCCGAACACATCCGGTTGCGGCGCGGCCACCTTCCCGGAGGCCAGCAATGGCTCCAACGTCTCCCATTGGCGCTCCAGCTCACCCGGATGCGACATCACCCACGCGCCCCAACCGACGCCCACCACGTCGATGTTGTTGAGCAGCAGCCGGTTCACCTTGACAGTCGGAATGTCGCCACCGGTGAAGCCCACCACTAACAGCTTTCCGCCGGGGGCCAGCGAGCGCAGCGAGTCGGTGACACGGTCACCGCCCACCGGGTCGAGCACCAGGTCCACGCCGCGCCCGCCGGTCAGCTCGGCCACCGCCTCTCGGAACCCGTCGGCGAGCACGGTGTCGGTAGCGCCCGCAGCCCGGGCCACCTCGGCTTTAGCCTCCGTGGAGACCACCGCGATCACCCGGGAGGCCCCCAGCGGTGCGGCCAGCCGCAGCGTGGAGGTGCCGATCCCGCCGGCGGCGCCGTGCACCAGCACGGTGGCGCCTTCGGCCAGCCGGCCGCGGGTGGTCAGCGCGAAGAGCACCGTCAGGTCGTTGAACAGCAGCCCGGCACCGGCCTCGAACGACACCGTGTCCGGCAGCTTGAACACCTGCGCGGCGGGCACCGCGATCACCTGCGCCATGCCGCCGTTGAGCATGGTCAATACCGCCACGCGGTCGCCGGGGCGCACATGCGCGTCGGCCGGGGCGCTGCGCACCACGCCGGCAGCCTCGCCGCCTGGCACGAACGGCGGCTCCGGCTTGTGCTGATAGAGCCCGCGGGACTGCAACACATCGGGAAACGCCACTCCGGCGGCGTGGATGTCGATGACCACCAGGCCGGCACCGGCCGGTTCGTCTAGGTCGACTACCTGGGCAGCTGCCGGTCCGTCGAGTCGGGAAATCTGTACCGCGCGCATGGGCGAACCCTTCGTCAGAAGTGCTTTTCCGAAAACCTAGTCCACGCAGGCGTATGCTCGCGATGCGGCAGCGTTGCCGCATTTCCGATGAGGTGGCGATGAGTGCTCAACGGTCCGGTCGGCGGCGAAGTGCCGGCATGTTCCCGGTGGAGTTGCCGCCGGCCCGCACCATGGCGGTCCGGGCAGCCGACGGAACCAAGCTGCACACCCAGGTCTTCGGGCCGGCCGACGGGTATCCGATCGTGCTGGCGCACGGCATCACCTGCGCCATCCGGGTGTGGGGACCTCAGATTGCCGACCTGAGCGCCGATCACCGGGTGATCGCCTACGACCACCGCGGCCACGGACGAAGCGGGGTGCCCAAGCGCGGCGGATACAGCCTGACGCACCTGGCATCCGATCTCGATGCGGTGCTGGAGGCCACCCTGGCGCCGGGAGAGCGTGCCGTCATCGCCGGACACTCGATGGGCGGTATGGCGATCAGCGCCTGGTCAGACCGCTACCGGCACCGCGTGCAGCAGCGTGCCGATGCGGTAGCGCTGATCAATACCACCCTCGGCAACCTGCTGGCCGAAGTCGAACTGTTCCAGGTGCCACCGCCACTGCAGCGGGCCCGGGTGCAGGCAGCCCGTCGCGGGTTGCTGGCCTTTGGCAACGTGCCGATCGTCGGCCCGGCGAACCTGGCGGCTCGGCGATTCGTACACATGCTTGCCGTCGGCGGCGAGGCCGATCCGTGGGTCACCTCGTTGATCTGCGACCTGTTCGCCAAGACGCCGGCCGCAAGCCGCGGCCACTGGGTGCGGGCGCTCGTCGACGCGCTCGGTCCGGCGTCCTTCATCAACCTCGACGGTCTGACCGTGCCCACCCTGGTCATCGGCAGCACCCGCGACCGATTGTTGCCGCTGGCGGCTTCGCAGCGAATCGCTGACGCCGCACCCAATCTCGCCCGGTTCGTCGAGGTCAGCGGGGGCCACTGCTCGATCCTGGAGCACCCTGTCGCGGTCAACCGTGAGCTTCGCGACCTGGTGGACCTGGCCACCGGATCCACCGGCGGCTTGGCCGTCGGGTCCGAAATCAGTTCATAGGGCTTCGGAGCCGCGTTGAGAGTTCTCACGGCCCTCAGCGGGCTGACCGGTGTCGTCGATCAGGCACGCGAGCTGCGCGACGCCGGCGTCGGCGGGGTCTTCACCTTCGAAGGTCCGCACGATGTGTTCGCACCGTTGACGTTGGCCGCCGGTGTGGGCGGCCTGGACCTGATGACCAACGTCGCGATCGCCTTCCCACGCAATCCGATCCATTTGGCGCACCAGGCCAACGATCATCAGCTGCTCAGTGGCGGGCGATTCGTTCTGGGGCTGGGTACCCAAGTGCGTGCGCAGATCGAGAAGCGCTTCGGTGCGGACTTCGACCACCCGGTGGACCGCATGGTCGAGCTGGTCGCGGCGCTGCGGGCGATCTTCGAAGCCTGGAACACCGGCGCCCGCTTGGACTTTCGGGGTGACTACTATCGGCACACGCTGATGACGCCGACGTTCAGCCCCGGACCGAACCCGTACGGCCCGCCACCGATCTACGTCGGCGCGCTGGGACCACGGCTGACCCGTGCGGCCGCGACGCACGCCGACGGCCTGCTGGTGATGCCGTTCTCCACCAAGCGATTCCTGCATGAGAGCACCATGTCCGCGGTGCGCGCAGGGCTTGCCCAATCCGGACGTCGCGCCGAGGATTTTGCGGTCGTGCCGGAAATCATCGTGGCCACCGGCGCCACCGACGCCGAGCGGGAAGCCGCCGAAGCCGCTACCCGGATGTTGCTCGGCTTCTACGCATCGACTCCGGCGTATGCGCCGGTGCTGGCCGCGCACGGCTGGCAGGATCTGCAGCCCGAGCTCAACGCGCTGTCCAAGCAGGGCCACTGGGCGCAGATGGGTGCACGGATCACCGACGAGATCCTGCACACCATCGCCGCATGCGGTACTCCGGCGCAGGTGGCCGCGCGAATCCGCGACCGGGTCGACGGAATCGCCGACACCGTCTGCGTTTACCAGGCTGCGCCCATCGCCCCGGCGGTCGTCGGGGCGATCGTCAGCGAGCTGGGCTGACGGGACAACCCGCTTAGCGCTGAGCGCTAGGGCGCCATGGTGACCCAGTCGGGGAATCCCGTCGGGTCATGCCGGCCCAGCACACCGTGCTCGTAGAGTCCCCAACCCTCGACCGGGGCGGCGTCGCCGTCGCGGCACACCGCGCGCCCCACGTGGTCGATCATCCCGAAGCTGGTGCGCCCCAGGATGCCCGGATCGGTCATGTCATAGGTCAGGCGCTCGGTGAACTTCTCACCCTTCCACTCGCCGTGCAGCCAGTCGATGTCGCCGCCGTAGCCGCCGCCGACGTGAATGGGCACCGGCAGTTTGGATTCCACCTCGAACACCACTGGAGTGCCATCCGGGCGCGTGGCCTCGATGGTGGCCCCGGTGGCGATGCGGGTGCCGGCGCGGTAGCGCGTGGAGATCCGTGGCCACCCCAACTGTTCGACACGGCCATCGCGCCAGACCCGGCTGCAGTCGTTGAGTGAACGGAAACCGTTGGGCTCCTCCTGGATGATCATCACCACCGCGAAGTCCTCGAACGCCATTGGCAGATACAGCCACCACATGCCATCGAACGGCGGGTCGGCGGGCCGGCCCGCCGGTTCGCGTTCACCGACCGGGCGAATTCCCCAGGAGCGGTCGCGTGAGCCGATCCAGATCGCGGGGTCGACGGCGATCTCCTCGCCATCGATCACGATCTGCCCACTCCACGAGCCCAATTGAGCGAAGCGCTGCGCGTCCAGGGTCACCCGGTTGCCGGTCCGCAGGATGTGCCGCTGCTCCTGCACCGGGTCGAACAGCCCCTCCCAGCGCAGATCCAGCGCGATGCCCTCGGTCTCCTCCATCACCACCCGCAGAGAGCGCAGCGGATCGGTGACCTCGATGCGGTAAGCGCCGATCCGCTGATTGAGCCGATCTTGGTCGATGGCGTCGGACAGGTGCACCGCGGTCTGGGTGTCGCCGCGGCGTAGGAGCACGTAGGCGTCCTTGACACCGAGGTTGGGGTAGTAGCCGCACCCGGTGATCAAAAAGATGTCCCCGGTGCGGTCGTGGGCGTTGAGATAGCACCGGTCGTAGAAGTTGCGATCCGAGGAGCCCGGCCAGGCGAGCGGCTGTGGCAATTGGTGGATCGGGAATTCGTCGAGTGGCCCCAGCATCAGCTCTGTTCTCCGATCAACTTCTTGAGCAATCCGGCGTGATAGAACAACGATTCGGGATTCTCGGGCTTTTCCATCTCCCCGAAGTGCACCCGACGGGCCCCGGTGCGCATGAACACGATCGCCCACATCACGCCGGCATAGACGTAGAACCAGTGCAGGTCACCGAGTTCGACGCCGGTGAGCTTCTGGTAGGTGGCCCGCACGTCCTCTCCGCGTAGCACCTGCGGGAGCCCGGGGAGTCCAGCCAGTCCAGCGAGTTCCTCGAAAACCAAGTGCGCGAAGATAATCCACGACACATCGAGCTCGCGCGGCCCCAGGGTCACCATCTCCCAGTCCAGCACGGCAACGGGCTGGAAGTCGCGGTAGAGCACGTTGCCGACCCGCGAGTCGCCCCAGCACAACACCGTCTCGCCGGCGGCCGCGCCGTCCGGCCAGTTCTCCTCCAGCCAGCCCAGGGCGCGGTCCAACAGCGGCGAACGTCCCATGTCGGGCACCGCGAATTCGTACCACTGCCGCACTCCCTCGAAGTGTCGGTGCAGCGCGGTAGCCCCATCCGTCCCATCGTCGAGGAACGCGAAGGTCTGTTCGGCATTCGGAATGGCGTGCAGCTTGGCGAGCACTTCGACGGTGGAGTCCTGCAGGGTCCGCTGCTGCTCGGCTGTCGCGTCAGAGAACCAGTTGCTGCCGAAGGTATAGGGCATGACGTCGGGAGGCACCTCGCCGTCGATGCGGTCCATCAGGAAGAACGGTCGGCCCAGCACGTCTCCGGTCGGTTCGAGCCAGCGGACCTTCGGCACTGGGACATCGGTGAGTTCACCCACCAGTCGCATCACCTCGAACTGGTGATCCAGCCGGTAGGTCGGAAACACCGGGACGTCTTCGGCGGCCGGTCCCACACGCATCACCCAGCGCTGCTCAATCGGGGCGCCGTCGGCCGTCCAGCGGCCGGTGAGCATGATGGTCTCCGACGACATGCCGTTGGTGTCGACGCCGCTTTCCACGGTGATCTCCGGCGTGGCCGCGCCGGGCAACTGGGTGGCAAGCCAGCGAGACATTACCGTGGGCAGTGTGGTGACATCGCGGCTAGAACGTTGGATCCGGCCGACGTCCTTTTCCACAGTCGGTTGGTCGACCACGGTTGTATCCTCCGTCAAGGTAATTACGATACGACAGGTAGCGTTATGAAAGCAGAACGTTCGGCCGTTGACAAGGGGTCCGGCGCCGGACGCCCTCGTGATCCCCGCATCGACGGTGCCATATTGCAGGCCGCCGCGGAACTGGTTGTCGAAGTCGGATATTCGAATCTGAGCCTGGCGGCCGTCGCCGAGCGCGCCGGCACCACCAAGACCGCGTTGTACCGCCGGTGGCCCAGCAAGGCCGAACTGGTGCACGAGGCCGCGTTCTCGGTGCCCCCGAGCGCGGTGACTGCGCCGCCGGGCGACGTGTCCGGCGACCTCAAGGCGATGATGGCCGGCGCGCGCGACGCGTTCACCAACCCGGTGGTGCGGGCGGCGCTGCCCGGCTTGATCGGCGACATGGCGACCAACGCCGAGCTGACCGCGCGGATCCTGGACCGCTTTCAGGGCCTGTTCGAGGTGATGCGCCACTGGGTGGCCGATTCGGTGAGCCGCGGCGATGCACGAGCCGATGTGGACCCCGACCGGCTCGTCGAGATTATCGGCGGTGCGACGTTGCTGGCGATGATGCTTCGTCCCGACGACGACCTCGACGACGACTGGGTGCAACGGATCGCGGACATCATCGCCCACGGCGTGATGGCATAGACCCATGGCTCAGCCGATCGGGCCCAGCGGGCCGCAGCCCTTCCCGCAAGACTGGGCGTCGCTGCTGGTGTTGGTGCCGCATCCCGACGACCCCGAGTACGGCATCGCCGCCGCGGTGGCCAAATGGACTGCCGCCGGCAAGACCGTCCGCTATGCGTTGGCCAGCAGCGGGGAAGCAGGCATCGCCGGCATGGAGCCGGCGCAGGCCGGGCCGCTGCGCGAGGATGAGCAACGGCGGGCGGCGGCCATCGTGGGGGTTCCTGACGTCGACTTCTGGGGCTTCCCGGACAGCAACATCCGCAATACGCCGGAGTTGCGCGCCAAGATCGCCTCGGTGATCGGTGAGGTGCGCCCCGACGTGGTGGTGACGATCTACGGCGGTGCGGAGTTCGGGCCGGGGGCGCCCAACCAGCGCGACCACATCGAATTCGCCGCCGCGGTCACCGACGCCTGGGACAGTTGCGAGGACCCGCCGCGCTGGCTGTTCCAAGGGGGCCCGGGACCCACCCACGTCGAGGATGTGGGTGACTACCTCGACATCGCGGTGGACTCCCTGGCCTCCCACGAGGTCTACCTATCGGTCCTCGACCCCGCCACGCCGGTAGCCGAGCAGGCACGCCGGGTGGTCGACATGACGACCTCGGCGCAACCCGGTCGCCGGCTGGCCGGGTTCTTGCTGCAGCGGAGCGCCGTCGCATGACCGGCACCAGGACGGTGCTGCGTATCGGCGTGCTCGGAGCAGCGCGGATCACCCCGGACGCACTGCTCAAACCGGCCGCCGCCAACCCTGAGGTCGTGGTGAGCGCAGTGGCCGCGCGCGACATCGGCCGGGCCCGGGCGTTCGCCGCGAAACACGGCATCGCCCGGGTGCATGACAGCTACAACGCACTGATCGCCGACCCCGAGGTCGACGCCATCTACAACCCGTTGCCGAACCACCTGCACGGCAGGTGGACACGCGCCGCACTGGACGCCGGCAAGCATGTGCTGTGCGAGAAGCCGTTCACCGCCAATGCCGAGGAAGCCCGCGAGGTGGCCGCGGCGGCCGCGGGCTCTGATCGGGTGGTCATGGAGGCCTTCCACTACCGCTACCACCCGATGACGGCGCGCATCGAAGAGATCATCGACTCGGGGGAGTTGGGCGAGCTGCGGCAGGTCGACACCGCGCTGAGTTTTCCGCTGCCCCGGTTCTCCGACATCCGCTATCACTACGCGCTGGCCGGCGGGGCGTTGATGGACGCGGGCTGTTATGCGGTGCACATGGCCCGCACCTTCGGCGGAGCTACCCCGGAAGTCGTTTCCGCGCAGGCGAAGTTGCGCGACCCGCTTGTCGACCGGGCCATGACGGCACAGCTGCGGTTTCCGGCCGGGCACACCGGCACCATCCGCTGCTCGCTGTGGTCATCGAACCTGCTGCAGATCAGCGCCCGGGTGATCGGCGAGCACGGCGAGCTGCGAGCGCTCAACCCGCTGATGCCGCAGTACTTCCACCGCTTGCGGGTCAGCTCGCCAAAGGGCAGGCGCGTCGAGCGATTCACCCACCGGGCGTCCTACGCCTACCAGCTCGACGCGTTCGCCGACGCGGTGTTGCGCGGCGTGCCGGTGCGCACCACTCCCGAGGACGCGATCGAGAACATGACCGTCATCGACGCGATCTATCAGGCTTCCGGTCTTCCGCTGCGAGAGCCGGGCTAAGCGCTGCTCGGGCCGTTCAGTCAGGCTTTGTGGCCCGGTTCGAGATCGTTGACGTCGGAAAGCGTCAGCAGGTCATCGTCGCTCTGGGCGGCATATCCGGCCACCGGGTCCAGCAGGTAGCCCATGTGGTCGCCGAGGTCGATCCGGCGCAGCGTCTTGCCGACGAACCAGGCCGGCGCATGGTCGAGGATTGGCATTCCCGCGGGACCGCTGTGCCAGGCGCAGCGCTCGAACTTGTCGATGTCGTCGCCGGTCTGACCGCCGAACAGCCGGGCCAGCTCGATGTCGCGGCGTGCCAGGACGTGAACGGCCAAGTGCTCGGACTCGGCAGCCACCTCGAAGGTGTGGTTGCGCTTGGACATGCCGACCAGAAATCGCGGCGGCTCGATGCTGGCCTGGGTGGCGAACCCGACCAGACACCCCGAGGCGCGCTGATCGGTCGCCGTGGTCACCACGAACATCGTGTAGTCCAGCATGGCGACCAGCTGCTGGAATGACTCGTCTGGCATCTCTCCATGTGTACCCGCTGCACGGCGGGCATGTTGCGCTTACTGCGCGAATTGGGTTGCGGCGTCCACCAGGTCGAGCAGCGGCTGCGGCAGCACCCCTAGCAGCACGGTGATCGCGGCACACAGCGCGATGGCTGCCTTGCTCCACACGCTGGGCAGCACCAGTTGCGGTGGGTCGGCGGGGGAGTCGGTGAAGAACATCAACACGATCACCCGGACGTAGAAGTAGGCGGCGACACCGCTGGCGATCACGCCGACCACCACCAGTGGTGCCGCACCGCCCTCGGCAGCGGCCTTGAACACCGCGAACTTGCTGATGAAACCACTGGTCAGCGGGATGCCGGCGAACGCCAGCAGGAACATCGAAAACAGTAGGCCCACAACGGGGTAGCGCCGGCCCAAACCGGCCCACCGAGACATGTCGAGCTCTTCCTCGCCGCTGGAGCCGCGGATCAGGTTCACCACCGCGAAGGCACCCACCGTGGAGAAGCTGTAGGCGACCAGATAGAACAGCGTGGCGGAGATGCCGGCCGGGATCGCCGACAGCACACCGGTCAGCACAAAGCCCGCGTGGGCGACCGAGGAGTAGGCCAGCATCCGCTTGACCTCGGTCTGGGTGATCGCCGCGATGGTGGCGACCACCATGGTCAGCACCGCGATCAGCCACAGCAGCGGCCGCCAGTGGTCATGCAGCGCAGGCAGTGCGACGTAGAGGATCCGCAGCATCGCCCCGAACGCGGCGACCTTGGTGGCCGCCGCCATGAAGCCGGTGATCGGCGTCGGCGCCCCGACGTAGACGTCGGGAACCCACGAATGGAATGGCACCGCGCCGACTTTGAAGAACAAGCCCACCAGCAGCAGCCCAGCCCCGATCAGCGCCAGCGGGTCGCTGCTGTGGGCGAACAACTGCTCACCGATGTCCGGCAGCGTCAGCACCCCGGTGGCGCCGTAGAGCAGCGCGGCGCCGAACAGGAACAGCGCCGAAGAGAAGGCGCCCAGCAGAAAGTACTTCAGCGCCGCTTCCTGCGAGAGCAGACGGCGGTAGCGGGCCAGCCCGCACAGCAGGTAGAGGGGCAGTGAGAGCACTTCCAGCGCCACGAACATGGTGACCAGGTCGTTGGCGGCGGTGAACACCATCATGCCGCCGGCGGCAAGCACGGTCAGCGGGAATACCTCGGTCTGAGCCACCCCGGCTCGCGCCGCGTCGAGTTCGGCGACGCTGTCCGGCACTGCCGACGCCTGCGGAGTGAACGCGTCCAGGCCCGCACGTGCCGGGGCTGCGGGGGCTGTCGACGCTCCCGGACCTTCGGGAACTCCGGCACCGATGTTGCGCTCGGAGATAAACAGCACGGCCATGATCCCGACCAGCACGATGGTGCCCTGCAGCACCAGTGCGGGCGCGTCGACGGCCAGCGCGCCCAGGACCGCGATGCGGCCACCGGTCGGCAGATCACGGCCCACCACGACGATCGCGGCGAACGTCGCGACTAAACCGCCGACAGCGAGCAGGACCTGCATTACGTAGCGCGCTCGGCGCGCAATGAACGCCTCGAAGAGCACACCCGTCACCGCAGTGCCGAAAACGATCAGCAGGGGCAGGACAAGGCTGTATTCGACGGATGGGATAGGCATGCCCGCCATGGTCAGTGCGCCCCCTCAGCGGTCAGTGGTGCCGGATCGGTCTCACCGATCGTGGTCAAGGTGTGCGCGACACCCGGATTGATGATGTCCAGCGCGGGTTTGGGGTAGAAGCCGAGGAACAGCAGCAGCGCGATCAACGGCGTGACGACCAGCAACTCCCGCGGCACCAGATCGCGGATGCGCTCATTGCCCGCCGTGACCGGGCCGGTCATCACCCGCTGATACAGCCACAACATGTAGATCGAGGACAACACCAGCGCCGTGGAGCCGACCGCCGCCGCCACCCAGTACCGGTTGAACGTGCCGACCAAGACCAGGAACTCGCTGATGAACGGGGCCAGACCGGGCAGCGACAGGGTGGCCATCGCGGCGACCATGAAGGTGCCGGCCATCACCGGCGCCACCTTCTGCACGCCGCCGTAGTCCGAAATCGCCCGGGCACCGTCGCGCCGGGACACCAGGAACCCGGCGATCAGGAACAGTGCCGCCGTCGACAAGCCGTGGTTGAGCATGTACAACGTCGAACCGCTCTGCCCCTGGCTGGTCATGACGAAGATGCCCAAGATGATGAAGCCGAAGTGCGAGATCGAGGTGTAGGCGATCAAGCGCATCATGTCGCGCTGGCCGATCGCCACCATGGCCCCGTAGACCACGCCGATGACCGCCAGCACGATGATGACCGGACGGAAATATGTTGAGGCGTCGGGGAAGAGCTGCAGGCAGTACCGCAACATCCCGAAGGTCCCCACCTTGTCCATCACCGCCATCATCAGCACGGCAGTGGCCGGGGTGGATTCCACGGCGGCATCGGGCAGCCACCGGTGCAGTGGCCACAGCGGGGCTTTGACCGCGAAGGCGAACATGAAGCCGGCGAAGAGCAGCTTGAGTACACCCGGATCCACCGTCGTGGTCGCCGGGGAGAAGATCGAGACCAGTTCACGGAAGTCGAAGGTGCCGCCGGAGGCGCCTTCGCCGGAACTCACCACGTACACCCCGATCACCGCGGCCAGCATGATCAGACCGCCGAACAGGTTGTACAGCAGGAACTTCAGGGCCGCTTGGGAACGCTTGGCGCCATTCCCGAAACCGCCGATCATGAAGTACATCGGGATGAGCATCGCTTCGAAGAACACGTAGAACAGCAGCACATCCAGCGAGACCAGCGAGATCAACACCATCGCCTCGACGGTCAGGGTCAGCGCGGCGAACGCGTGCGGGCCGCGGGCTGACGAGCGCAAGCGCAGCGCAGCCGGGCGCTGGGGGTCGTTGGCATCGGCACCGTTCTGATCGGCCCGTTCGCCGTCGTTCCAGCCGGCCAACATCAGCAACGGCACCAGTCCGGCGGTCAACAACGCCAGGATCACCGCGATACCGTCCACTCCGAGCGTGTAGCTCGCGCCGAATGCCGGTATCCAGGAGTGCGACTCGACGAACTGGTAGGGGGCGGCCACCGGGGTCGTGTCGAAGCCGACGGTGACCACGATCGCGATCGCCAGCGTCGCCAGGCTCACCAGCAGGGCGGTCCACTTCGCCAGTGCTGCCGCTCGGGCCGGCAACACGATGACCAATCCGGCGCCGACCAGCGGTACCAACCACAGCAGGCTCAGCCAGGGCACGTTGTTGTTCACAGCTGCACCGCCAGCACGAGTGCGACGACCAGGACCGTACCGGCCAGCATGGTCAGCGCGTAGGAGCGCACGAAACCGGTCTGCAGGCGCCGCACCAGGTATGACGCGATCGCAACCAGGCCGGCTGTCATGTTGACCGAGCCATCAACCACCCGGTCGTCGACGCCGACCAGGCCTTGTGCCAGTCGGTTACCCGGACGCATGAGCACCTCCTCGTTGAAGGCATCGCCGTAGAGATACTTGCGGGCCGCCACCGTCAGCGCCGACACGTCGGTGGGCGCGGTGATCGGTATCGGCTTGCGGCCGTACATGTTGAAGGCCACGGCGACACCGAGTAGGACAACTCCGAGGGTGATCGCGCCGGTGAGCCAGGCCGGGATGGCGTGCGCGTGCTCGGCAACCGGCGCTACCCGGGTGACCACCGGCTCCAGCCAGTGCTCCAGGCGCCCGCCGATGGCCAGCGCGGCGCCGGCGAACACAGCGCCCAGAGCCAGCACGATCATCGGCCAGGTCATCACCCGCGGGGATTCGTGCGGGTGCTGCAGCACGCGGTCCGCACTCACCTCGCTCTCATCGGCGGCCCAGCGGCGCTCGCCGCCGAACGTCATCAGCATCACCCGGGTCATGTAGAAGGCGGTGATGCCGGCGCCCAGGATGGTGACCGCCCCCAGCACCCAGCCGCGGGTGCCGCCGGATGCCAACGCGGCCTCGATGATGGCGTCCTTGGACCAGTAGCCGGCGAACGGCGGCACCCCGATGATCGCGAGATAACACAGTCCGAACGTCGCGAACGTCACCGGCATGAAGCTGCGCAGGGCGCCGTAGCGGCGCATGTCCTGTTCGTCGTTCATCCCGTGCATCACCGACCCCGAGCCCAGGAACAGCCCGGCCTTGAAGAAGCCGTGGGTAAGCAGGTGCATGATCGCCACCGCGTAGCCGGCCGGGCCCAGGCCGGCGGCCAGCACCATGTAGCCGATCTGGCTGACCGTGGAGGCGGCCAGTGCCCGCTTGATGTCGTCGTTGGCGCAGCCGATGATCGCGCCGAACAGCAGCGTGAGGGCACCGACCACGACCACCGCCAGCCGGGCGTCGGGGGACAGATCGAACACCGGTCCGGACCGCACGATCAGGTAGACACCGGCGGTCACCATGGTGGCGGCGTGAATCAGGGCCGACACCGGGGTCGGGCCTTCCATGGCGTCGAACAACCAGGCCTGCAGCGGGACCTGCGCGGATTTGGCGCAGGCACCCACTAACAGCAGCAGGCCGATCGCGGTGGTCAGGCCGCTGGGGCCGGCGTCGCCGACCGCGCCGAACAGCCCGTCGTAGGACAGCGTGCCGAATCCGGCGAACATCACGAACATGGCCAGCGACAACCCGATGTCGCCGACCCGGTTGGACACGAACGCCTTCTTGCCGGCCGCGGCCGCCACCGGCTTGGCGTACCAGAAGCCGATCAGCAGGTAGGACGCCAGGCCGACGCCTTCCCAGCCGACGTAGAGGCCCAGGTAGTTGTCGGCCACGACCAGCAACAGCATCGCCGCGACGAACAGGTTGAGGTAGGCGAAAAACCGTCGCCGGTCCGGGTCGTGCTTCATGTAGCCGGTTGAGTAGATGTGGATCAGTGCGCCGACGCCGCTGATCAGCAGCACGAAGCAGATCGACAGCTGGTCGATCAGTATCCCGAAATCGACCTGCAGGGCACCGACCGGCACCCAGCTGAACAGGTGCGTGTGAATCGCCCGGTCTTCGCCGTCGCGGCCGAGCATGTCGGCCAGCAGGGCCAGGCCGATCCCGAACGAGCCGAGCACCGTGGCGCAGGCCAGTAGGTGTCCCCACCGATCGGTGCGGCGCCCGCCGAGTAACAGGATCAGGGCACCGGCCGTCGGAAGGGCCACCAGCAGCCAGCTCAGCTGGCTCAGATTCGTCATAGAGCTCCCCAACTCCTAGCCGCGCAGTAGGTTCGCGTCGTCGACCGAGGCGGATCGCCGGGCCCGGAAGATCGTCATGATGATGGCCAGGCCGATCACCACCTCGCAGGCGGCGACGACCATGGTGAAGAACGCGACCATCTGGCCGTCGAGCTGGGAGTGCAGCCGGGCGAAGGTGACGAACGCCAGGTTGGCGGCGTTGAGCATCAGCTCGACGCACATGAACATCACCAGTGCGTTGCGCCGCAACAGCACTCCGGTGGCGCCGATGGTGAACAGCATCGCCGACAGGTACAGGTAGTTCTCCGGATTCACTGGTCCGATTCCTCCCCGTTGGCCGCGGCGGTGCTGATGCGCCGCTCCTCAGCATCGCTCCGCTCTGCACCGTCGGCGGCGGCGGCGTTGCCGGTGGAACCGACCCAGCGGTGCGTCAAGGTGTCCGACACCGACAACTCGGAGTAGGTCCCGTCGGGTAGTCGTGCGGCGATGTCGACAGCGTTGTGGCGGGCGTACACCCCGGGCGTGGGCAGCGGGGTGGCCCGCCGGCCGGATTGGAAACGCTGGATGGACAGCTCCCGCTGCGTCATTCGCGGCTGCAGTCGTTCGCGGTGCGTCAGCACCATGGCGGCGAGCACCGCGGTGATCAGCAACGCACTGGTGAGCTCGAACGCCCACAGGTAGCGGGTGAAGATCAGCGCCGCCAGTCCCTCGACATTGTGCTGGCCCAGGTCCGCCGAGCCGGTGCCCGTCGCGGCGGGCGTGCCGATGCTTCGCAGGTGCGTTGTGGCGCTGCCGATTCCGGCGATCAGCAGCATTCCGAAACCGATGCCGGCGAGCGTGGCGCCGACTCGCTGGCCACGCAGGGTTTCCACCAGAGACTCGGCGGAGTCGACACCGATCAGCATCATCACGAACAGGAACAGCATCATCACCGCGCCGGTGTAGACGACGATCTGCACCACGCCCAGGAACATGGCGTCTTGCACGAAGTAGAACACCGCCAGGATCAACATCGTCATCGCCAGAAACAGCGCCGAGTAGACCGCCTTCGCGGCGGTGACGACGCCGATGGCACCGATGACCGCGATGACGCCCAGGACCCAGAACACGACCGCTTCCCCGGTCGAGGTGCGGACGACGATATCGGCGGCGAGCAGTGTGGTGCCCATCAGGCTTTACCCTGCTTGACTCGGTTCAGCATCACGAACAGGTCTGGCTCGGCATCGAGCCCGGCCGGGCTGACCCGGCCCAAGTAGTAGTCCTTTTCGGTGGCGCCGGGCGGCATCGCGTGCGGCGGCGCGACCATGCCCGGTTCCAGGGGCGCCAGTAGCTGGTCGCGTTCCCAGATCAGGTCGGCGCGGTTGTCGGCGGCCATCTCGTAGTTGTTGGTCATGGTCAGCGCGCGGGTGGGGCAGGCCTCGATGCACAGTCCGCAGCCGATGCAGCGCAGGTAGTTGATCTGGTAGACGCGCCCGTAGCGTTCGCCGGGGGAGAAGCGTTCCTCGTCGGTGTTGTCCGCGGCTTCCACGTAGATGGCGTCGGCTGGGCAGGCCCACGCGCACAATTCGCAGCCGATGCACTTCTCCAGCCCGTCCGGGTGCCGGTTGAGTTGGTGACGGCCGTGATAGCGCGGCGCCGTGGGCTTCTTGCGCTCGGGGTAGCCATCGTTGATCGGCCGCTTGAACATCGTCTTCCAGGTGACGCCGAACCCGGCCAGGGCGTCTCTCAAGCTAGCCATTGACGTCCTCCTTGACCCGCGATGGATTGCGTTGCGGCAG
Source organism: Mycobacterium sp. UM_Kg27 (assembly GCF_000972905.1). NCBI lineage: Bacteria > Bacillati > Actinomycetota > Actinomycetes > Mycobacteriales > Mycobacteriaceae > Mycobacterium > Mycobacterium sp. UM_Kg27. The sequence goes on along the minus strand of NZ_JRMM01000005.1, from coordinate 31,950 downwards.
CGGTGGTGTCGGAAATGCCCCCTCGGACGAAGGCACTGCGACGGCTGGCGGCGGCGATTCGTCGAGGCGGCTGTTGAGCGCGCTGAACTTGCGATGCAGCGCCACCAGCAGCACCACCGTGGTCAGCGTGCTGATACCGGCCAGTGCCAGTTGCCAGTGCTGGTAGCCGTCGTTGCGCATGCTGCGCAGCACCGCGGCGAGCATTACCCACGACAATGCCACCGGGATCAGGATCTTCCAGCCCAGCGCCATGAACTGGTCGTAACGCAGCCGGGGCAGGGTCCCCCGCAGCCAGATGTAGATGAAGATGAAGCACCACAGCTTGAGGGTGAACCACAGCAGCGGCCACCAGCCGGTGTTGGCGGCCGGCCACATGTTGAACGGGAACGGCGCGTGCCAGCCGCCGAGGAACAAGGTGACGGCGACGGCCGAAACCGTGGCCATGTTGATGTATTCGGCGAGGAAGAACAGCGCGAACTTCAGCGACGAGTATTCGGTGTGGAAGCCGCCGACCAGTTCGCCTTCGGCCTCGGGCAGGTCGAACGGCGCGCGGTTGGTCTCACCGACCATCGCGGTCAAATACACCAGGAAGGCCGGCATAAGCAGGAATGCGAACCATGCCCGATCCTGGGCCGCCACGATGCCCGAGGTCGCCATGGTCCCGGCGTAGAGGAACACCGACGCGAACGCCAGACCCATGGCGACCTCGTAGGAGATCACCTGGGCGGTGGAGCGGATTCCGCCGAGCAGGGGATAGACGGATCCGGACGACCAGCCGGCCAGGATGATCCCGTACACCCCGATCGAGGACATCGCCAGCACGAACAGCACCGCGATCGGCAGGTCGGCCAGCTGCAGCGCGGTGCGGTGGCCGAAAATGCTGACCTCGGGACCGAGCGGGATCACGGCGAATGCGGTGATCGCCGGCACCGTCGAGATGATCGGCGCCAACGTATATATCGCCCGGTCGACGTTGAAGGGGGTGATGTCCTCCTTGAGCGCCAGTTTGATCGCATCGGCCAGGCTCTGCAGCCAGCCCTTTGGCCCGACGCGGTTGGGTCCGGGGCGCATCTGCATGCGGCCCACGACTTTTCGTTCGATGACGATCGCCAGGACCACCGTCAGTATCAGAAACACGAAGACGCCGAGGACCTTGACCAGCATCAACCACCAGGGATCGGTCATGAGCTGCGTCCTATCTGTACCGTCGCGCCGGGGGTGACTCCCAGATCCCGATGCACCGCGCAGCCGTGCGACTTCATCGGCAGCCACACCACGTTGTCGGGCATCTCGGTGATCACCAGCGGCAGGGTGATGCTGCCGTGCGCGGTGCTGACCGTGACCGGCTCGTCATCGGCCACACCGATATCGGCGGCCGTGGTCGCCGACAGACGCGCCACCGGTTTGCGGGCGGTGCCGGCCAGATTCGGTTCGCCGGCTTGCATCCGGCCCTCGTCGAGCAGCATGCGCCAGCCGGCCAGCACGGCTTCGCCGGTGCCGGGCTGCGGTGGTGACCCGGCGGCGACGTCGGGGCCGGCGACTCGCTCACCGGACCAGGCGCCCAGCCCCGCCAGTTCCTCGCGGGCAGCTTCCAGCGTGCCCAGCCCCAGCGCGACGCCCATCTCCTCGGCGAGGACGTCGAGCACCCGCCGGTCGGGCAGGGCGCCGGTGTCACCGAGCGCGACACCGAACCGCCGATGGCGGCCTTCCCAGTTGACATAGGTGCCGGACTTTTCGGCGGCGGCGGCCACCGGCAGCACCACGTCGGCGCGTTCGGTGACATCGCTGTGCCGCAACTCGAGACTGACCAGGAATCCGACCGCATCCAGGGCGGCCAGCGCCGCTGCCGGGTCGACCAGGTCGGTCGGCTCCAGCCCGCCGACCACCAGCGCCCCCAACGTTCCGTCGGCCGCGGCCGCCAGGATGGCGTCGGTATCGCGACCCGTCTGCGCCGGCAGGTCGTCGGAGCCCTCGAGACCCCACTCCCGCGCCACCTCGGCCCGCGCCGCCGGATCCCCCAGCGGACGTCCGCCCGGGAGCAGGCCGGCCAGCGCCCCGCCGTCCAGTGCTCCGCGTTCTCCGGCTCGGCGGGGCACCCAGGCCAGCTTCGCGCCGGTGGCTTCGACCAGCCGGATCGCCGCCGACAGTGCTCCCGGTGAGGCCGCCAACCGCTCGCCGACCAGCACCACCGCGCCCGGTTGGCGAAGCGCTTGCCCCAGATCGGATTCGTTCCCGGTGTGCAGGCCGTCCAGCGCCGCCGCCTCACCGCCGGGAACCACTGCCAGCAGGGTGCCGAACATCTTGGCCAGCCCGCGATCGGCGAACGGCGCCAGGCTGAACACCTTGGTGGCGTTCTTGCGGGCCGCCTTGCGCAGTCGCAAAAAGACGATCGGCGATTCTTCCTCGGGTTCCAGACCGGCCAGCAGCACCACCGGGGCGGCTTGCAGATCGGCATAGCTGACCTCGATGCCGCGACCTGCCACCCGGGCGGCCAGGAACGCGGCCTCTTCGGCGGACTGGGCACGCGCCCGGAAGTCGATGTCATCGCTGTGCAGCGCCACCCGGGCGAACTTGGCGTAGCCGTAGGCGTCCTCGGCCGATACCCGGCCGCCGACCAGTACGCCGGTGCGCCCACGTGCGGCGGCCAGGCCACGCGCCGCCACTGCCACCGCGTGCGGCCAGGAGGTGGGGACCAGTTTCCCGCTGTCGTCGCGGACCAGCGGCGTGGTGATCCGGTCGCTCTGGGTGGCGTAGGTGAACGCCCAGCGGCCCTTGTCGCAGTTCCATTCCTCGTTGACGTCCGGGTCTTCGCCGGCCATCCGCCGCATCACCTTGCCGCGACGGTGGTCGGTGCGCTGCGCGCAGCCCGACGAGCAGTGTTCGCAGACGGTGGGGGTGGACACCAGGTCGAACGGGCGGGCCCGGAACCGGTAGGAGGCGCCGGTGAGTGCGCCCACCGGGCAGATCTGCACGGTGTTGCCCGAGAAGTAGGAGTCGAACGGCGTGTCGGTGTAGATGCCCACCTGTTGCAGGGCGCCGCGATCCATCATTTCGATGAACTTGTCCCCGGCGATCTCATCGGCGAACCGGGTGCAACGTGCACACAGGATGCAGCGGTCGCGGTCCAGCAGCACCTGCGAGGAGATGTTGATCGGCTTGGGGTAGTGACGCTTGGTCTCCTCGAAGCGGGTCTCGGTGCGGCCGTGCGTCATCGCCTGGTTCTGCAGCGGGCACTCACCGCCCTTGTCGCAGGTCGGGCAGTCCAGCGGGTGATTGATCAGCAACAGCTCCATCACCAGGTGCTGGGCCCGATCGGCCTCGGCGGAGGTGTGCTGGGTGCGTACCACCATGCCGTCGGCGGCGGCCACCGCACACGACGGCTGTGGCTTGCGCTGGCCCTCCACCTCGACCATGCACTGCCGGCACCAGGCCACCGGGTCCAGCAGCGGGTGATCACAGAACCGCGGGACCTCGATGCCCAACTGTTCAGCGGCCCGAATGATCAAAGTGCCCTTGGGGACCGTGATCTGTTGGTCGTCGATGGTGAGGGTCACCGACTCCTGGCCGTCCGGCTGAGAAGTTTGGGTCACGCCACACCGCCTGCTGCTCCACCTGGCACGAACATGCTCGCTTTCGGGTCGAACGGGCAGCCGCCCTCGAGGTGGGCGATGTATTCGTCACGGAAGTACTGGATCGACGACTTCACCGGCATGGCCGCGCCGTCGCCCAAGGCGCAGAAAGACTTTCCGAACAGGACGTCGGCGATGTCCAGCAGGGTGTCGAGGTCTTCGGGGGTGCCGCGGCCGGCTTCCAGACGTTCGTAGATGGGCACCAGCCAGTAGGTGCCCTCACGACACGGCGTGCATTTCCCGCAGGACTCATGCTTGTAGAACTCCGACCAGCGTCCGGCGGCGCGTACCACGCAGGTGGTCTCGTCGAAGATCTGTAATGCCTTGGTGCCCAGCATCGATCCCACCGATGCCATGCCCTCGTAGTCCAACGGGATATCGAGGTGCTCCTCGGTCAGAATCGGGGTCGACGACCCGCCCGGCGTCCAGAACTTCAACCGGTGTCCGTCGCGTATGCCGCCGGCGTAGCCGAGCAGTTCGCGCAGCGTGATGCCCAGCGGCGCCTCGTATTGGCCGGGCCGGTTGACGTGCCCGGACAGCGAATACAGGGTGAACCCGCGGGATTTCTCGGTGCCCATGGAGCGGAACCACTCCGCACCGTTGCGCAGGATCGACGGCACGCTGGCGATCGATTCGACGTTGTTGACCACCGTCGGCGAGGCGTACAACCCGGCCACGGCGGGGAACGGCGGGCGCAGCCGCGGCTGGCCCCGATAGCCCTCCAGCGACTCGATCAGCGCGGTCTCCTCGCCGCAGATGTAGGCGCCTGCTCCGGCGTGCACAGTGATGTCCAGGTCGAAGCCGCTGCCGCCGATGTTGGTGCCCAGCAATCCCGCCGCATACGCCTCGGCGACCGCGGCCTGCATTCGGCGCACCACCGGCAGCACTTCGCCGCGGATGTAGATGAAGGCGTTGCGGGCGCGGATTGCGTAGCAACACACGATCATGCCCTCGATGAGGACATGCGGTGTCGCCATCAGCAGCGGCATGTCCTTGCAGGTGCCGGGCTCGGATTCGTCGGCATTGACCAGCAGGTAGTGAGGACGCGCCCCAGGACCCTCACTGCCTTGGGGGACAAAGGACCACTTGGTTCCGGTGGAGAATCCGGCGCCGCCTCGGCCCCGCAACCCGGAGTCCTTGACCAGTTCGATGACCTCGTCGGGTGTCATCGCCAGCGCGCGCTTCATGCCGACGTAGCCGTCGTGGCGGCGGTAGGTCTCCAGCGTCCAGGACTCGGGCTCGTCCCAGTAGCTGCTGAGCACCGGGGTCAGCGGTGTGCCCTCGGGCGGTGTTCCTTTGGTAAGGGTCATTTCGCACCCCTATCGGTCTTGCTGCCGGGCTCCGGTGCCGTCATCCCGCGCTCACGGGCCACCTGCAGGCCGGCCAGCGTCGCCGCGCCGGCACCTCCTTGGCCGTCGTCGGAGCGTTCGTCCGGGAAGCCGGCGAGAATCCGCTCGGTGGCGGCGAAACTGCACAGCGGCATTCCTCGGGTGGGCCGCACTTCGGCATCGGCGCGCAACTTGTCGACCAGTTCACGCGCCGATTCCGGGGTCTGATTGTCGAAGAACTCCCAGTTGACCATCACCACCGGCGCGTAGTCGCAGGCGGCGTTGCACTCGATGTGCTGCAGGGTGACCGAGCCGTCCGCAGTGGTCTGATCGTTGCTGACGCCCAAGTGTTCCTTGAGCTCGGAGTAGATGGTGTCGCCGCCCATCACCGCACACAGGGTGTTGGTGCAGACGCCGACCAGGTACTTACCGGTGGGATCACGCCGGTACATCGAGTAGAACGACGCGACCCCGGCGACGTCGGCGCTGGTCAAGCCCAACAGTTCCGCGACGAACGACATGCCGGCCGGTGTGATGTAGGTGTCCTCCGACTGCACCAGATGCAGCAGCGGCAGGATCGCCGAGCGCGGCTGCGGGTATCGGCCGATGATCTCCTTGGCGTCGGCCTCCAGCCGGGCTCGCACGTCGGGGGAGTAGGCGGTCGGGGCGCCGGGGTGGTTGAACTGATTGGGTTCTTCGGGCTGTCGGCCCAGCTGCAGAAAGACTCGGTTGCCGTCGGTCCCGGCGGTCGGCGGCATCAACCGGCCACGCCCGGTCTTGTTGACGCCGACCTTGTCGATCTCGCCGCCTGGCGCGCTCACCGGTCCACCCCGCCCATGACCGGGTCGATGCTGGCGACCGCGGCGATCACGTCGGCGATCAGCCCGCCCTCGCTCATGGCGGCCACTGCCTGCAGGTTGGTGAACGACGGGTCCCGATAGTGCACCCGGTAGGGGCGAGTACCGCCGTCGCTGACCATGTGCACCCCCAGTTCGCCGCGGGGTGACTCGACCGAGACGAACACCTGCCCCGGCGGCACCCACAGATCCTCGGTGACTCGCTTGAAGTGGTGGATCAGACCTTCCATCGAGTGGCCCATGATCCAGCCGATGTGCTCGCGGGAGTTGCCCTGCCCGTCCGGGCCGATGGTCAGGTCGGCCGGCCAGGCGATCTTGCGGTCGGAGACCATCACCGGGCCGGGCTGCAGCTTGTCCAGACACTGTTCGACGATTTTCAGGGACTCCTTGATCTCTGCGATGCGGATCAGGTAGCGGCCGTACGCATCACAGCCGTCGTCGGTGATCACCTCGAACTCGTAGTCCTGGTAGCCGCAGTAGGGTTCCGCACGTCGCACGTCATAGGGCAGGCCCGTCGAGCGCAGTACCGGTCCGGTGATGCCCAGCGCCATGCACCCGGTCAGGTCGAGGTAGCCCACGCCTTTGGTGCGGGCCTTCCAGATGTAGTTCTCGGTCAGCAGGTCCTCGATATCCTTGAGCCGCTTGGGCATCAGCTTGAGGAAGTCGCGAATCATGGGGATCGCGTCGCCGGGAAGGTCCACCGACACCCCGCCGGGCCGGACGTACTGATGGTTCATCCGCAGACCGGTGATCGCCTCGAAGATGTCGAGTACCAGCTCGCGTTCCCGGAAACCGAACAGCATCACCGAGAGCGCGCCGAGCTCCATGCCACCGGTCGCGAGTGCGACCAGATGCGAGGACATCCGGTTGAGCTCCATCATCAATACCCGGATGACGCTGGCGCGTTCGGGGATGTCTTCGGTGATGCCCAGCAGTTTCTCTACCCCGAGGCAGTAGGCGGTCTCGTTGAAGAACGGTGACAGGTAGTCCATCCGGGTCACGAATGTGACGCCTTGGGTCCAGTAGCGGCTTTCCAGGTTCTTCTCGATGCCGGTGTGCAGATAACCGATGCCGCAGCGGGCTTCGGTGACGGTCTCACCCTCGAGTTCCAGGATCAGGCGTAGCACGCCGTGCGTCGACGGGTGCTGGGGCCCCATGTTCACGACGATGCGTTCGCCGGGGTCAGCGGCCTTGGCGGCGTCGACCACCTGATCCCATTCCTGCCCACCGACATTGAGAACGGTGTGCGGTGTATCGGTGCTCATTACTTGTAAGCCCTCCGCTGGTCCGGCGGCGGTATCTGTGCGCCCTTGTACTCGACCGGGATGCCGCCCAATGGGTAGTCCTTGCGCTGCGGGTGACCGTGCCAGTCGTCGGGCATCTCGATTCGGGTCAGTGAGGGGTGGCCGTCGAAGATGATCCCGAAAAAGTCGTAGGTCTCCCGCTCATGCCAGTCGGTGGTCGGGTAGATGGCGAAGAGCGAAGGAATGTGCGGATCCGCGTCGGGGGCAACGACTTCCAGGCGGACGCGGCGGTTGTGGGTGATGGATCGCAGTGGATACACCGCGTGCAACTCGCGGTCGGCGTCGCCGGGGTAGTGCACACCGGAGACTCCGAGGCTCAGCTCGAAGCGCAGTTCCGGCTCGTCGCGCAGCAGCCGGGCGACCGCCGGCAGCTGCGCGCGTGCAACGTAGAGGGTCAGTTCATCGCGGTAGACGACAACTTTCTCAATGGCGTCGGCGAACTCGATTCCGTTGCGCTGCAGCGCGACGCTGAGGGTGTCGACAAGTTCGTCGAAGTATCCGCCGTAGGGCCGTGGGGTCTCGCCGGGGAGCGTGGCCTCGGTGACAAGACGTCCGTATCCGGACGTGTCGCCGGTGCCCGTCGCGCCGAACAGGCCGTGGCGTACCTTGATTAGGTCTTCGGGCCCGTTGCGGTCGCGGTCCCCGCCGCCTGCCTCGCTCACCGCAGCAACCCCCTCATCTGCCAGGTGGACGGCGCCGACAAGGCGGCCTCCTCGGTCGCGGTGATCACCTGTTCTCTGTTGGCACCCAAGGGCATTGAGCGAATCTTCTCGTGCAGCTTGAGGATTGCGTACATCAGCATCTCTGGTCGGGGCGGACACCCAGGCAGGTAGATATCGACCGGGACGACATGGTCCACGCCCTGCACGATCGCGTAGTTGTTGAACATTCCGCCCGACGACGCACACACGCCCATCGACAGCACCCACTTGGGCTCCACCATCTGGTCGTAGATCTGGCGCAGCACCGGTGCCATCTTCTGGCTGACCCGGCCCGCGACGATCATCAGATCGGCCTGCCGCGGTGAGGCCCGGAAAACCTCCATCCCGAACCGGGACAGGTCGTAGTCGGGTGCCATCGTCGACATCATCTCGATCGCGCAACAGGCCAGGCCGAAGGTGGCCGGCCACAGCGACCCGGTGCGGAAGTACCCGGCCAGGTCTTCCACCGTGGACAGTAGGAGCCCGCTCGGCAGTTGCTCTTCTAATCCCATGTCTAAGCCCGCCTACTCCCGCTCAATCCCAATTCAGGCCGCCGCGCCGCCAGACGTAGGCGTAGGCGACGAACACGATGACGGCGAACAGCACCATTTCGATGAGGGCGAACATTCCAAGCCCGTCGAAGGCCACTGCCCAGGGGTAGAGAAAAACGATCTCGATGTCGAAGACGATGAACAGCATCGCCGTCAGGTAGTACTTCACCGGGAACCGCTGCCCGGATGGAGCGTGCGGACCGCTGACCGGCTGGTCTGTGGGCTCGATGCCGCACTCGTAGGCTTCTAGTTTCGACCGGTTGTAGCGCGAGGGGCCTACCAGAGCGGTGGCGACCACGGAAAATACGGCGAAACCGGCGGCGAGCGCGGCGAGGACCAGGATCGGCAGGTAGAGGTTCATGCTCAGTGACGTAGTTCCCTTCCGGGCACCGATGTGACTTCAGGCACAGCCTAGTCTGCTGCCACGAGGCGGTTGGGAAGAATCCGAAATTGCCGACAACTGTGACGGGTATCACCTGTAGCGGTAACGGCGACAGGGGAATTCGGTCCTGAGGCTGCCCTAACCCCGCCGGTTCAGCGAGGCTCGACGCAGGAGAGGTGAGGCTGGGACCGCGGTATCAACCAGGGGTCGGCGTGCGCAGCAGACCCAGCACCGCGCGGCTCAGTTCCATCGGGTCGATCGGGTGGGCCACCGCGGTGTCGGCATGTGACCATTTGGCGAGCCAGACGTCGTCGGCGCGGCCGATCAGCACCAGGATCGGCGGGCAGGGCGTGATCTCGTCTTTGAGCTGTTTGCAGATGCCCATCCCGCCGGCCGGGGTTGCCTCCCCGTCCAGGATCGCCAGGTCGATTCCGCCGGCATCCATCTGCCGGATCACCACCGGCTCGGTCGCGACCTCGACATAAGTCAGCTCCGGTAGGTCCGGGTGCAGCTGCTTGCCCAACGCGGTCATAACCCGTGCGCGGGTCGCGGCGTCGTCACTGTAGACAAGGATTCGCAGCGCGGCATTGGAGTCGGACACGAACCAGATGCTACTGCGCAGGTCCTGTCGATACACCAGGTTTGGAGCAGCGTCGTCGAAGTGATTGTCGCGCAGGAACTCTAGCGGCTACTGGGCGTATCCCGGATGGTCGATCGCCAACCGATGCTCCACCAGGGTGTACAGGCAGGCGGTGAGCGCCTCAGGCCGGTCGTCGAGGTCGCCGGCCCGGATGGCGGCGGCCAGCTCGGCCTCGTCGGCGAAACCCAGCCCGGCCAAGGCCTCGACCACGACGCCACCGGCGGTATCGCGCAACTCCCGTTCGACGATACGCAGTGCGTTGGCCGCCACCCGGGCGTGGAACCTGACCTGGCCGTCGTTGGCGGCATCGCCGTCGCGGTTCACCAGCGCGGTGTCCAGGAATTCGGTGACAGCTGCGACGAGTTCGGCCGCGGTGGGGCGGCGTCCGGCGCTCATGGCCGCACTCCATCGAGCAGGCGCAGCACGTCCCATTCGGATTCGGAGACCCGCCGACCGATGGTCGCCAGTTCCACCGAACGGGTTTGGCCACTGAGGTGACGCTGTGCCTGGTAGCGGCAGATGATGCCCCATCGCAGCGTGCCCAGCAGTAGCCACCAGTCGAACCGATCCGGGTCGACGGCACAGTCGCCGCCGGCCTGCTCATAGGCGGTCAGGAAGGCGTCGATATGGCCGAGCCCACCGGCGGCGCGCTCCAGGGGCGCACCGAACCGCCAGGCCCGGAGACAGAACCAGGCCAAGTCCTCACACCCGTCGCCGAGGTGCACCAGCTCCCAGTCCAGCACGGCGGCCAGGTCACCGTTGCCGGAGACCATCAGATTGCCCATCCGGAAATCGCCGTGGACCAGCTGCTTCGGCACCGGCGATGGACGATCGGCGGCCAGCCGCCGAAACGCCCATTCGAAGGCAGCGGTGGTATCGGGCATGGTGTCGAGCTGGGCGCGGCACGCGGCCAACTGATCGTCGGTGCTCAGCGCGATGCCACTCGGATCGGCCCGGTGGATGGCGCTCAGCGCGCGCGCACACTGGTGCAGCAGGTGTTCGCGTCCGGCGTCATCGAGCTGGCGCTCGATGCGGCGAACCACCGTCTCGCCGTCGATCAGGTCGCAGATGAGGTACGGATTCCCCAGTGCTGCAGGGGAATTATCGGCGAGTAACACGTGCGGAACGGGAGCGCCGGCCTCGCCTGCGGCGCGCTGGGCCTGCGCCTCGAGTTCCATGCTGGCGTAGAGCTCCTCGAGCGGCCCGGTGCGCAGAATCAGTGACCGGCGTTCCTGGTTGTCGGCGACGGCATCGAAAGCCCAGGTGATGCGGCTGGCGCCGCCGGTCAGGGCGCGCAGGCCCTCGACCGCGACGGGGCCCATCACCGGCGTCAGCACATCGGCCAGCCGATCGGCGAGCTGGTCGGCGGTCATCGCCGGCGGTCGAACCCGAACAGGCGCTGGGCGACCCGACGGATCTGGATCTCCTCGGCGCCCTCGGTGATCCGGTATCGGCGGTGATGCCGGTAGATGTGCTCGAACTGCTCGTGGCGGGTGTAGCCGATTCCGCCGTGGATCTGAATGGCGCGGTCGGCGGCTTCGCACACCAGCCGGTTGGCGCGGTAGTTGGCCATCGACACCTTGTCGGAGACCTCCAGGTGGTGGTCACGGTCCAGGTGCCAGGCCGCATAGTTGACCAGCAGTCGCACCATCTGGGCCTCGGTCTGCAATTCGGCCAGCGGCCACTGCACCGCCTGGTTGACCGACAGCGGCTTGCCGAACACGATGCGTTGCCGGGCGTACTCGGCGGCGCGGTCGATGCAGTACTGCGCGGCGCCCAGGCTGGAGGCGGCCTGGCGGATCCGGTTTTCGTGCAGGAAGGTCTGTGCCACGTCCAACCCGCCGTCGACTTCGCCGAGCACCGCTTCGGCCGGAACTCGCACGTTGCGCAGTTCGACCTCGCCATGGTCGGTGGGCATGTTGAAGGTCCACCAGTAGAACGGGATGGTGAAGCCCGGGGTGTCGGTGGGCACCAGGAATGCGGTGATGCCCCGCGCCGAACCCGCCTCGCCGGACGTGCGGGCGAACACCAGATCGTGGGTGGCCCGATGCACTCCGGTGTTGAACCGCTTGGCACCGTTGATCACCCAGGTGTTGCCGTCGAGTTCGGCGCGGGTTTCCAGCCACGTCGCATCCGAACCATGGTCGGGTTCGGTCAAGCCGAAGGCCATCGACCGCTCGCCGGTGATCATCGCCTCGGAGAACTCGCGGCGCTGCTCGTCGGTGCCGAACCGCTCCATCATGATCACCTGCGGGAAGTTCCCGACGATCGAGGACTCGTCCTGCAGATCGTTGTGCAGGCCGAGACCTTTGTGCGCCAGATGTTCCCGGATCACTGCCATGTCGACGTTGGTTCCGTTTCGCCCGCCCAGCGAGGAGGGCAACCCGTACCGCAGCCAGCCGGCGGCGTCGGCGCGGCGGCGCATCTCATCGAGCAGTTCTTCCCACTCACGCCGCGGGATGCCGCCACGTTCCACGTCGGTGCGGGCGAACTCGCGCCGGTGGTCGAAATACTGCATGTTTTCGGCCTGCAGCGGTGCGATCTCGCGTTCGATGAAGTCGTCCATCTCGGCGAGCACACCGGGAAGATGTTCGGGCAGTGTGAAATCCATGGCGATTCCTTCAGTTGTCAGTGATCACGGCCGTACAGGGTCTTTCTCCAGATGGTCGACAGCGTCTCGATTGCCTCGCTGTCACTGATCCGCCATCCCGGCCCGGACGGGCCGACGAACACGACGGTGAAATTCTCGAACAGTAGCGCGATGGCCGCCGCGATGTGGTCGGGATGGAGCTCGACTCCATAGCCCTGCTGCTGTGCCCGCCGCACCGAGGCGGCGACGATCTCCATGCCGAACCGGCGGAACTCGTTCTGCAGCGCGGCGAATCGCTCGCTGGTCGCGGCCAGCTGCGCGACTGCGATCATGACGCCGATGTTCGGCTTGAACATGGCCCAGTAGGCGCTGACCACCGACGAGAAGAACTCGGTGTCCTCCGGAGATTCCGGCAGTCGCATCTTGAGGCCGGAGGGCTCGACCACCTGGGTGAGAAACGACTCGGCCAGCGCGGCCAGCAGCTCTTCCTTGTCGCGGAAGTACCGGTACAACACGGCCGGGGACTTTCCGGCGGCCGACGTGATGTCGGCCAGTGTGGTGCCGTGAAACCCACGTTCGGCGAACAGTTCTCGGGCGGCCTGCTCGATCGCACCACGCGTCAGGCGCCCCTTGGAACTGAGCTCACGCTGGGTCGACATCGAGGCTCTCAGACCCGCTTCCGGTCTCCGGCGGCCAGCAGGGCGCTGGGTAGCCCGTGGCCGACGACGGTGCTGGCCACGCCGGCCGCGGTGATGGCGGCATCCAGATCGATTCCGGTGTCGATGCCGCAGTCACCGAGCAGGTACACGAGGTCTTCGGTGGCGATGTTGCCGGTGGCACCCGGGGCGAACGGACAGCCGCCCAGGCCGCCGGCTGAGGCGTCGAGTCGGGTGATTCCCGCCTGAATCGCCGCGTAGGCGCAGGCCAGCCCGGAGCCGCGGGTGTTGTGGAAGTGCGCTCCCAGGGGGATGTCGCCGATGATCGGCTGCACCGCCGCGATCAGGTCGGTGACGCGCCGGGGAGTGGCGGTGCCAATGGTGTCGGCGATGGCCAGCCGGTCGATTCCGAAAGCGGTCGCCGAGGCGACGATGTCGGTGACGCGGCCGGGCTCGGTCGGACCGTCGAACGGGCAGTCCCAGGCCGTGGCGACGATGACCTCCACCGAGGCGCCGGCGTCGTGGGCGATGCCGGCGATGTCGGTGATGGCTGCGACAGCCGCTGCCGTGGGGCGCCCGACGTTGGCGGTGCTGAAGGCATCCGAGGCGCACACCACGTACTCGATGGACTTCAGGCCGGCGGCGACCGCCCGGGCGGCGCCACCGGGGCTGGCGACCAGTGCGGAGAACTCGAGTTGGGGGTAGCGCCACAGCTCGGCGGCCAGCTCGGCGGCATCGGCGAGGGCCGGGACTTTGGTCGGGGAGACGAAGGAGGTCACCTCGACTTCGCGAACGCCGGTGGCGGCGATGGCGGCCAGCAGTTCGAGCTTGGCGCTCAACGGGATCGGTGCTTCGATCTGCAGACCGTCGCGCAGCGCGACTTCGCGGATCGCGACCTGGGCGGGCAGTGTGCTCACAGCACCCCCTCGGTGCGTAGGGCGTCGATCTGCGCGCTGGTCTTGCCGAGCAGGCCGGCGTAGACCTCGTCATTGTGCTGGCCGGGCCGGGCCGATCCGGCGTTGCGGATGGTGCCGGGGCTCTCCGAGAGCACGGGCATGACGCCGGGTCCCAGCACGGTGCGCTCGGCGCCTTCGTCCCAGTGTTCGGCGAGCATGCCGCGCGCCCACAGTTGCGGGTCTTTGACGACCTCGGCAACGGTGTTGATGGGCCCGGAGATCACGCCGGCGTCGCTGAGCGTCGCGATGATGGCATCGGGCGCCCGCTGCGCCGCCCACTCGCCGATGATCGCGTCCAACTCATCCTGATTGCGGCCGCGGGCCCCGTGATCGGTGAACCGCGGGTCGGTTGTCAGCTCGGGGCGCCCCATGGCCTGACACAGCCGGGCGAACACGCTGTCCTGGTTGGCGGCGATCACCACCCAGCTGCCGTCGGCCGACTGGTAGATATTCGACGGGGCGATCCCTTCCAGCCGGGTGCCCGACGGTCCGCGGACCACGCCGCCGACGTCGTAATCGGGGATGGTGGATTCCTGGATGGCCAAGCAGGATTCGGTGAGGGCGACGTCGACCACCTGGCCTTGGCCGGTGACCGTGCGACGGTAGAGGGCGGCCAACGCACCTTGGGCGGCGAACATGCCCGCGAGGCTGTCACCGAGAGACAGGGCCAGCCTCGGTGGCGGGCCGCCGGGAAAGCCGTTCATGTGCCGCAGCCCGCTGGCCGCCTCAGCGACCGAGGCGTAACCGGCCTTGTGTGCATCCGGTCCGGTCTGTCCGTAACCGGAGACCCGCACCAGGATGATGCCCTTATTGCGTTGACGCAGGATGTCGAAGCCCAGCCCCCAGCGCTCCAGCGTGCCGGGCCGGAAGTTCTCCACGACGATGTCGGACTTGTCGATGAGCTCCAGGAACAGCTCGCGGCCGCGCTCGGTACGCAGGTCGAGGGTGACGGCCTTCTTGTTGCGGGCGTGCACGGTCCAGAAGAAGTGGTGCCCGTCGAGCTCGGCCTGTCCCCAGGTGCGCAGCGGGTCGGGTTTGCCGGGCAGCTCGATCTTGATGACCTCGGCACCCATGTCGCCCAGCAGCCGCCCGGCGAACGGCCCGGAGATCAGCGTGCCGAGCTCCAGCACCCGGATGCCGTCCAGCGCACCAGCGGTGTTCATGCCGACGAGCCTACGAAATCGTGCTGGGCCAGCCAATCAGTGACGATCGTTACGGCCTGTCGCAGCGCGTCACGCTGATCCGGCCCGGCGTAATAGTGGTTGGCTCCGGGGATCTCGTGCATCGCCTTGTCGCTGGTGCCGATCGCCTCGAAGAGCCGGCGGGTGTGACTCGGGGTGCAGGCGTCGTCGGCCAGATTGCCGATCACCAGGGTGGGCACCGCGATGTCTGCTCCGCAGTCCAATCCGTCGCCGTGGGCGTCGTCGTAGCTCCACTGCGACAGCCAGCTGCGCAGCGTGCAGAATCGCGCCAATCCGACCGGGCTCATGTTCACCACCGCGGGCTCGCCCAGATAGCAGCTGCCGGGGGTGCGATCGTTGGGATCGACGGTGGGATCCAGCCAGCGCGGGTCGGCCATGGTGCCGTGTACGACGAACCCGAACTCCTGATCGGGCAGGCCGGCCTCGGTGTACTCGGCCAGCTTCGCCTTGACCCAGGCGGTGATCCGGCGGTTGCGGGCGATCTGGGCCGCCCGGTAGCGGTCCAGGAACTCCGTGCTGTAGGGCGGCTGGTTGGGGTTGTCCGGGTTGTAGAGGTCCAGTTCCGGGTCGCGTTTGGTCGGGTCGGACTCGTCGAGGATGGACGCGTCCAGCCACTCGGTCAGCGTGCCGTGGCGGCTGATGTGGGCGGCCAGCAGCATCACGCCGTCGGCCGGGATCAGGTTCAGTTTGGTGAGGTCGGGGCCGTCACCGGACGGGCTGGCCGTCACCGTCGGGTGCTGTGCCTGCTGTTGGTAGAACAGTGACAGCGAACCTCCGCCGCTCCATCCGGCCAGCACCACCTTGGCGTAGCCGAGCCGGTTCTTGGCGTCGGAGATGCACTGACCGAGGTCTTCGACCACCTTCTCCATCAGCAACGCCGAGTCGGTGCCGCGGAATCGGCTGTTGCAGTAGATGACGTGGTGACCGGCGCGGGCCAGCGCATTGACCATCGGAAGGTAGGCGCCGCCGCCGATCGGGTGCATGAACACCAGCACGGTGTCGCTCGGCGCATCCTTCGGCTTCAGCAGGTAGCTCTCCAACACCACCAGCTCGGCGACTCCGCCGTAGACGTCACGGACGCCCGAGTTGTTCTGGTAGGCGATCAGGTAGGGGATTCGGTCGTAGTCGTGCTTGGCGGTCATGCGTGCTGTCCTAGGTCGGCGGCCAAAACTTCGGGGGAGGGGATGAGGCGGCGCCGGGTGTCGATGGCGATGACCTGCCAGTCCACCCGCTGATAGTCGTCGAACTTCCGGCGCGCGCGCTCGCGGGCCTTCTCCGGTGCACCGTGATGCACGCCCTGCGGGGCGTGGCTGATCAGTCCGGGTGGCATCGGAATCCCGTAGAGCGAACCGCCGTGGAAGAAGGCGATTTCGTCGTAGTCGACGTTGCGGTGATACCACGGTGTGCGTTCGGTGCCCGCCACCCCTTCGGCGGGTTTGGGCAGGAAGTTCATCACGTAGACCCCGGTGGCCTGCATGAACAGGTGCACCGTCGGTGGCAGATGCACGCTGTCAGACGTCACCACGTTGTAGTCGGCGATGTTGAACGAGAACGCGAAGTTGTCGCCGCGCCAGCCCTTGACGTCAATCGGATTGTGTTGGTAGTGAAGCGTTGTCGGGCCGCCGTCATGGATCAGCCGGACCTCGTAGCTGTCCCGCCCATCGTCGTCGATGGGGGCTGGATCCGGGATGACGATCAGGGAAGGGTCGAACGGGAAGTGCCGGCCCAGCGGACCGGGCGGTGGAACCCGGAACTCGTCGGTGGCCTCGATCATGAGCAGCGTCGTTTCGGCCGCGGGTAGTTGTCGCCAGGTGGTCGCTTTGGGCAGGTAGAGCCAGTCGCCCTCGCGGTAGTCCAGTGGGCCGAACTCGGTTTCCAGCTGTCCGGACCCGGCATGGACGAAGCAGAGCAGGTCGCCGTCGACGTAGCGGATGTGAAACGGCATCGGGACCGAGCGCCGCGACAGCCGGATGCGGCAGTCGGCGTTGCTGAACAGCAGCAGCGGATCGCCGGCGGCGTCGGTGGCGTCGGTCGGCTGCAGGAGCGCGGCCAGCACATCGACGGGCCGCAGTGGTCCTTCGGCACGGTAGGCGGTCGGGTCGTTGCGCCGGTACATGTTGGCGGTGCGGCCGATGAAGCCACCGCGGCCGAGTTCATCGTCCTTGAGGCCGTCGAGGTCGGCGTGCAGGCGATGCGGAGTGGTGCCTTTGCGCAGGTGGACGAAGGATTCCATCGGCGACTCCCGGGGATAGGCGCAAGAAAGTAAAAGTAATATTACTTTTTGTTTATCTCCGGGGCAAGTGCGCGAGCAGACGCAAAAGCCCCCATTCCGGGCGGGAGATGGGGGCCTGTGCGTCTGCTCGGCGGGAAGGGGGCGGGTGCGCTACTTCAGCTCGGCCGAAGTCAGGCCCAGCAGCCGGCGGGCCACCACCAGCAGCTGAATCTGCTGGGTGCCTTCGAAGATGTCGAGGATCTTCGAGTCGCGGCTCCACTTCTCCAGCAGCATCTGCTCGGAGTAGCCCAGGGTGCCGGCCATTTCGACGGCCTTGAGGGTGATGTCGCTGGCCACCCGGCCGGCCTTGGCCTTGCCCATCGACGCCTCTTTGGAGTTGGGGATGTTGTTGTCGGCCTGCCACGCCGAGCGCAGCGTCAGCAGGTTCGCCGACTCCCAGTCGGCCTCCATGCGCAGGAATTCCGCGGCCGGTGCGCTCTGGGCGTGGGCCGGCTTGTCGTAGGAGATCTCGATGCCCGCGGCGGTGAGCATCTTGCGCAGCTCTTCGAGTGCGGCGCGCGCGACCCCGACGGCCATCGCGGCCACGATCGGCCGGGTGTTGTCGAAGGTCTCCATAACCCCGGAGAAGCTCTTCTCGGTGTTGATCTCCGGGCTGCCCAGCAGGTTGTCCTTGGGGATGCGGGCATTGTCGAACCGGATCACCGCGGTGTCGGAGGCCTTGATGCCGAGCTTGTGTTCAAGGCGCTCGACGATGACGCCGGGGTGCTCGCGCGGCACGATGAACGACTTGATGGCCGCCCGCCCCAGCGCCTTGTCCAGGGTGGCCCACACCACGATGTGGGTGCAGCGCGATCCGGCGGTGACGAAGATCTTCTCGCCGTTGATCACGTACTCGTCGCCGTCGAGGGTGGCCGTCGTGGTGACCGCGGCCGAGTCGGAGCCGAAGCTCGGCTCGGTGATGGCCATGGCGGCCCACACCTTGCCCAGTCGGGCGAGCTGCTCGTCGGTGGCCACGCCGGAGATCGCCGCGTTGCCGAGGCCCTGATAGGGCACCGACAGCATCAAAGCCACATCGCCCCAGCTCATCTCGAGCACCTGCAGCATCGCCGCCATGTTGGCCGCGTTGCGGTTACCGGTCTGCTCGCCGGTGTCGCGGAAGGCCTCGGCGCCGGCCATCGCATTGCCGCCGGCCCCGGAGACTCCGTCGAACAGGGTTTCCAGTGTGTCCAGCTCGACCGGGTAAGCGTGCTCGCGCTCGTCGTACTTGCGCGAGATGGGGCGCAGCATCTCGGCGGCCCCGGCATGGGTCATCTCAATGACTTCCTGCAGCTTGCGGGGCAGTTCCAGATTGATTGCCATGATCAGACTTTCGTGTTCGCAGCGGAGTTTGCTTGATGTCTTCGATGACTCAGATGACCAGGACGCCCTCGGCGACACCGAGTGCCCGCAGATCGCGGTACCAGCGCTCGACCGGGTGTTCCTTGGTGTAGCCGTGGCCGCCGAGCAGTTGCACACCGTCCAGGCCGATCTGCATGCCCTTGTCGGTTGCGATGCGCTTGGCCAGCGCGGCCTCCCGGATGAAGGGCAGGCCCTGCTCGCAGCGCGAGGCACCGCGCCAGGTCAGCAGCCGCAGGCCGTCGAGTTCGATGGCGATATTGGCGCACATGAACGCCACCGACTGGCGGTTGGCGATCGGCTCTCCGAACGCCTCACGCTCCTTGATGTAGGGCATCACATGGTCGAGCACCGCGTGGCTGGTGCCGACCGCCAGTGCGGCCCAGCCCAGTCGGGACAGCGCGATGGCCTGCGAGTAGTCGGAATCGGTTGCGGCTTCCTCGCCGAGGCGGGCGCTCAGCGGCACCGACACCTGGTTCAGCTCGAGCTGGCCCAAGGCGGCGGCGCGCAGGCCCATGCTGGGGTCGGCCTTCACCGTCAGGCCGGGCGTCGAGGACTCGACGATGAACAGCGCGGGCTTGCCGTTGAGCTGGGCGGCCACGATGAACAACTCGGCGTCGGCGGCGGCCACCACCAACGACTTCACGCCGTCGAGCCGGTAGCCGCTGGGGGTGCGCACCGCGGTCGTCTTGAGGTTGGTCGGGTCGAACAACGGCTGTGGCTCGACGATCGCGACACAGGCCTGCGGGACCTTCTCGCCGGCGAACTCGGGCAGGTAGGTGGCCTGTTGGTCGGCGCTGCCCCAGTGAGTCAACGCCGAAGCCACCCCGCCGGGGGCCAGGATCGGCAGCGCCAGGCCCATGTCGCCGTAGCCCAGCGCCTCGGCGACCAGCACGTTGGTGACCGCGGAACGGTGTGCGGCGATCCCGTCGAAGTCCTCCGGGATGTTGATCGCCGTGATGCCCAACTCGGCCGCCTTGCCGAGCAGCTCGCGCGGGTAGTCGAGGGCTTCGTCGGCGTCGTGGGCGGCCGGGCGCAGCAGCTCGGCCGCGAACTCCTCGACCGTGTCGATGATCATCTGCTGGTCATCATCGGGGGTCAGGTCGAAGTAGTCGCCACCCTTGCTTCGGGCGGGGGCGCCGAGCCGGGCCGGGGCCTTGCCCAGGCCCTGGACCTTCTTGAACTGGCGGGTGGAGGCTCCGGCGACGGAGAACACCGTCTTGACGCCGTAGTTCAGACCTCGGTTGAGCGGTTGCCGCAAACCGTAGCGGTCCAGAAATTCCTGGCTGACCAGTGGCGTGACGAATGACAGTGCGGTTGCGATCGGGCTGCGCTTGTGCGGAACCGACCCGACGCCGCTGGCGCGGCTGTTCAACCGAACCTTTGAGCCGTTGGTGGCGGGAGCGATATCAGTCATGTCAGAGCCTCACTCGATGGGAAGGTATCGATGAGACCACCTTACTCCGAAGTAAGATGACTCAGAAGTAAGGTGTGACCAAGTCGTCAACGGCCCCCGCCGGACGCCCGCCTATTCCGGGGCCAAAGCCGCCAAAACCTGCTGGTGCAGGGCGGGGTTGGCGGCCACCGCGCAGTTGCCGTGCGGGCCCGGGTTACCGGCCAGGTCGGTAAACACCCCGCCCGCTTCGCGCACCAGGATGTCGACGGCCGCCAGATCCCAGACCGACACTGCCGGCTCGATGGCTGCGTCCACAGCTCCCTCGGCGACCAAGCAGTACGCCCAGAAGTCGCCGTAGGAGCGTGCCCGCCACACCGCCTCGGTCAGCCCCAGGAACTGCTCCCGCAGGCCGCGCGCGGCCCAGTAGGGCAGCCCGGCGAACGTCAGGCTGGAGGAGCCCAAATCGGCCACCGAGGAGACCGACAGCGGCCGGGCCGGGCCGCCGGCGACGGACCCGAACGCGCCCTGACCGCGCGTCGCCCACCACCGCCGGTGCAACGCCGGGGCGCTGACCACCCCCAGAATCGGGACGCCGTCTTCAAGCAACGCGATCAGAGTGGCCCACACCGGCACCCCGCGCACGAAGTTCTTGGTGCCGTCGATCGGGTCGATAATCCATTGGCGCCCAGTGAAAGTGGCGGTGCCACCGAATTCCTCGCCGAGGATCTGGTCGTCGGCACGCTCGGCGACCAGGACCTCGCGCAGGGCGGTTTCCACCGCTTGGTCGGCGTCGGTCACCGGGGTCAGGTCGGGCTTGGTGTCGACCCGCAGGTCAAGCGCACCGAACCGCGCCAAGGTGATTTCGTCCGCCCGGTCGGCCAGGCCCAGGGCCAGGGTCAGGTCTTGATGAAGCTGCGAGTCGCGATTGTCGTTGATCTGCGCCATGGCGAAAGTCCTACCATGACCACATGTGGGAGTTTGGGGCACTGCTGTTGCTACTGGCGGTTCTGGCGGTGTTCCTCGCGCCGCGTTTTCTGCGCTCGGGGCCGGGCTCGGGCGCCCAAGACGGCACCGTGCTGGTCACCGGCGTCAGCCCGCGGCCCGAGGCCACCGGCCCGCAATACGTCACCATCACCGGTGTCCTGCATGGGCCCACCGTCGATGAGCACGAGGTCTACCAGCGCTACGCCGTCGATGTCAGCAAATGGCCGAGCGTGGGCGATCTACTGCCGGTGCGCTACTCGCCGCGCAATCCGGACAACTGGAATCTGATCGGGCCGATCGGCGACTGACGTTCCCGGTCAGTGCGACTGCGACTCCGGCAATGCCACCGGGTAGGACGTCAGGCCCGCGTCATCACAATCCGGGCAGGAGTCGGTCGCGCCCGGTCCGTGCCCGACCCGCAGCATCTCGGCGACGTTGGTCAGCTTGACCCGGGGGCGGCCGTGCGGCTCGCCGGTGGAGCGCTCGTGGGTATCGATCAGCTGCCAGTGCTCGGCGGTGACCAGTTCCGGCTGGCGAGACAGCAACCAACGGTGCAGTTGCGCTTCATAGTCGGCGTCGACGTCGGGTAGGCCGCCTTGCGCTGCCCGGGAGGCCAGATCTGCGGCGAGCGTGTCGACGGTGGCCTGCGAATCGCTCTTGTTGGAACCGATCACCCCGGAAGGTCCACGCTTGATCCATCCGACCACGTACTGATTGCTGGTGCCTTCGATGCGGCCGTCGGTGTGCGGAATGGTGCAGCTGCGATCGTCGAACGGCAATCCCGGCATCGGAACCCCGCGATACCCGACGGAGCGCACCACCAACTGGGCCGGCAGAACCTCGCGCTCACCGGTGTCATTGGCGCTGACCCAACCGTTCTCGTCGGTCGTCAGCTCGTTGCGTCCCAACACGATTTCCTCAACCCGGCCGTTGCCGCGGATCTCGATCGGTGACGTGCAGAACCGGAAGACGATCCGGCGGTGATCAGGACGGGTTTCGCGCCCGACGTAGGTGCGCAGCACTTTGACGTTCTGCCGGGGATGCTTGGCGGCCGCCTCGATGTCCTCGTCGGTGATCCCGGCGAACTCGGCGGCGTCGATCACCACGTCGACGTCGTCGAGACCCTTCAGGTCGCCGAGTTCGCGTAGCTCGGGGCTGGTGAACGTGGCCTGCAGCGGGCCGCGCCGACCGACGATCACGACCTCCTCGACACCGCGCGGGCCGAGCAGATCCAGCGCGTGGTCGGCGATGTCGGTGCGGCGCAGTTCGTCGGGTTGACTGACCAGAATGCGGGCCACGTCCAGGGCCACATTGCCGTTGCCGACCACGATGGCGCGCTTGCACGTCAAGTCGGGTGCATGGTCGGCGAAGTGCGGGTGGGCGTTGTACCAGCCGACGAAGTCGACCGCGGCGACGCTGCCGGGAAGGTCCTCCCCGGGAATGCCCAACTGCCGATTCGACTGCGCTCCGATTGCGTAGATCACCGCGTCGTAGCGCTCGGCCAGTTCCTCGGGCATGACGTGCTCGCCCACGGTGACGTTGCCGTAGAACCGGAATCGTGGATCGGCGGCGGTCTTCTCGAACTGGGCGCTGATCGACTTGATCTTCGGGTGATCCGGCGCCACACCCGAGCGCACCAGGCCCCACGGCGTCGGCAGCATCTCCAGCATGTCGACGCGCACGTCGACCTCACCGCCGGCAGCAAGCTTGAGCAGCGATGCCGCAGCGAAGTAGCCGGAGGGACCGGAGCCGACGATGGCCACGTGGTAGGGCCGCATCCTCGAACCTTCTTTCGGAGTCGGAAGTCGTTCATGCACCCGCGTAACCCCGATGCTAGAGGTCGCACGCCAATGGCCGCCGGTAACCTCGATAAACGTGGAACCAGACCGCCAGCCCGATATCGATGCCCTCGACGCCACCTTGACCACGGTGGAGCGGGTGCTCGATGTCGACGGCCTGCGCCGCCGTATCAGCGATCTCGAACGCGATGCATCCGACCCGAACCTGTGGGACGACCAAGCCCGCGCCCAGAAGGTGACCAGCGAGTTGTCGCATGCTCAGGCCGAGCTGCGCCGGGTGGAGGAGTTGCGCCAGCGCGTCGACGACCTTCCGGTGCTCTACGAGTTGGCGGCTGAAGAAGGCGGTGCTGACGAGGTCGCCGAGGCTGACGCCGAACTGGCCCGGCTGCGCGAGGACATCGACGCGATGGAAGTCCGCACCCTGCTCTCGGGGGAGTACGACGAGCGCGAGGCGCTGGTCACGATCCGCTCCGGGGCGGGCGGCGTGGACGCCGCGGACTGGGCCGAGATGCTGATGCGGATGTACATCCGCTGGGCCGAGCAGCACAAGTACGGCGTCGAGGTGTTCGACACCTCCTACGCCGAAGAGGCCGGGATCAAGAGCGCCACCTTCGCGGTGCACGCCCCCTTCGCCTACGGCACCCTCTCCGTGGAGCAGGGCACCCACCGTCTGGTGCGGATCAGCCCGTTCGACAACCAGGGGCGCCGGCAGACGTCGTTCGCCGAGGTCGAGGTGTTGCCGGTGGTGGAGACCACCGACCACATCGACATCCCCGAGGGCGATGTGCGGGTCGATGTGTACCGCTCCAGCGGGCCGGGCGGACAGTCGGTGAACACCACCGACTCGGCGGTGCGGCTCACCCACATCCCCACCGGGATCGTGGTCACCTGCCAGAACGAAAAATCGCAGTTGCAGAACAAGGTTTCGGCGATGCGGGTGCTGCAGGCCAAGCTGATGGAACGCAAGCGATCCGAAGAGCGAGCCGAGATGGACGCGCTCAAAGGCGATGGTGGCAGTTCGTGGGGCAACCAGATGCGCTCCTACGTGTTGCACCCCTACCAGATGGTCAAGGACCTGCGTACCGAGTACGAAGTCGGCAACCCGGCCGCGGTGCTCGACGGTGACATCGACGGATTCCTCGAAGCCGGAATCCGGTGGCGCAACAGGCCGGAAGGCGACTAAGCGGATGGTCTTGGCTTTCTCTCCGGGGCAGCGCTGGCATGACTTGTGGCGCGGTGAGATCGGCGAGTGGGTCATCACCAAGGGCTTGCGAATCGTCCTGCTGCTGATCGGGGCGGCGCTGGCATCGCGGTTCATCACCTGGGCGGCGCGCCGCGTCACCCGGCGGCTGGAACGCGGCTTCGCGGCCAGCGACGCGCTGGTGCGGTCTGAAGCCTCCAAGCACCGCCAGGCCGTTGCCTCGGTGATCTCGTGGCTGTCGGTGGTGCTGCTGTGCGTGATGGTCGCCGTCCAGATCACCAGCATCCTCGACGTTCCGGTCGGCTCCCTGGTGGGGCCGGCCGCGGTGCTCGGTGGCGCGATCGGTTTCGGCGCCCAAAAGCTGGTGCAGGACCTGCTGAGCGGATTCTTCATCATCACCGAAAAGCAGTATGGCTTCGGCGATCTGGTGCAGCTGTCCATGGTGGGAGCACCGACCGAAGCGCTGGGGACGGTCGAGGAAGTCACGCTGCGGGTGACGAAGCTGCGCACCCCCAACGGCGAGGTCTACAACGTGCCGAACGGCAACATCGTCCGGTCGCTGAACTTGTCCAAGGACTGGGCGCGCGCCGTCGTCGACATCCCGGTACCCACCACCGCCGACCTGACCCGCGTCAACGAGGTGCTGCACCAGGTGTGTGAGAACGCCCGCGAGGCCGACGCTCCGCTGCGGGACCTGCTGTTGGACCAGCCGTCGATCATGGGCGTGGAGAGCATCGAGCTCGGCGTCGTCAATCTGCGGATGGTGGCTCGCACCCTTCCCGGGAAACAATTCGAGGTGGGTCGCCGGCTGCGCATCCAGGTGGTGCGGGCTCTGGCGGCGGCCGGCGTGGTCACCGCCGGCGATGTGAAGCCGGTGGAGACACTGTGAAACTCAGCATCAGAAAGCCCGACGACGTTCCGGAGAAGCCAGAGGTGGCAGACGGCAGGCGACTGAAACTGCCGGCGCATCTGTTCGGCGGCCGGGTCCGCACGTCCACGGCGGCGCTGATCATCGCCTTCGTCGCGGTGTGGTGGGTCTACGAGACCTACCGGCCGGAGCCGACGCCGCCGCCCGCCCCGCAGGTGGTGCCGCCGGGATTCATCCCCGACCCGGCCTACACGTGGGTGCCGCGCACCAAGCTGCAACAGCCGCCGGTGACGGTCACCGAGACCGTCACACCGACACCAACCACCACCGAGGCGCCCGCCCCGACGGAGTCGCCGGCCGGTGCACCGCCGCCGGCGCCGGTGCCGGGATTCCCGTTCTGTCCGCCGCTGTGTCCGCCGCCCGCTCCGGCGCCGCCGGAGGAAGCCGGACCGGTCCCACCGGCTCCCGAGGCGCCGCCGGATGTTCGCCAGCCCGTGCCTGTGCCGCCCACACCCGCGTCCCCGCCCGGTCCGGGCGCCTCACCCGGCTAAACTTCGTGCCGTGATGATCACGCTCGACCATGTCACCAAGCAGTACAAATCGTCGGCCCGTCCGGCGCTGGACAATGTCAATGTCAAGATCGACAAGGGCGAGTTCGTGTTCTTGATCGGGCCGTCCGGCTCCGGCAAGTCGACGTTCATGCGGCTGCTGCTGGCCGAGGAGACACCCACCTCGGGTGACATTCAGGTGTCGAAGTTTCACGTCAACAAGCTGCCCGGCCGCCACATCCCCAGCCTGCGGCAGGTGCTCGGATGCGTGTTCCAGGACTTCCGGTTGCTGCAGCAGAAGACCGTGTTCGAGAACGTCGCGTTCGCGCTCGAGGTGATCGGCAAGAAGCCGGAGATGATCAACCGGGTCGTTCCCGAGGTTCTGGAGATGGTCGGGTTGTCCGGCAAAGCGAACCGGCTGCCCGGTGAGCTGTCCGGTGGTGAGCAACAGCGGGTGGCGATCGCCCGGGCCTTCGTCAACCGGCCCCTGGTGCTGCTGGCCGACGAGCCGACCGGAAACCTGGACCCGGAGACGAGTGAGGACATCATGGATCTGCTGGAGCGGATCAACCGCACCGGAACCACGGTGCTGATGGCGACCCACGACCACCACATCGTCGACTCGATGCGCCAGCGCGTCGTCGAACTGTCACTGGGTCGGCTGGTGCGTGACGAACAGCGCGGTGTTTACGGGATGGACCGCTGACGTGCGCTTTGGATTCCTGTTCAACGAAGTCCTCACCGGCCTGCGCCGCAACGTCACCATGACGGTGGCGATGATCCTCACCACGGCGATCTCGATCGGGTTGTTCGGCGGCGGCCTGCTGGTGGTGCGCCTGGCAGACCAGTCCCGCAACATCTACCTGGACCGGGTGGAATCGCAGGTATTTCTGAACCCCGACGTCGCTGCCGACGACCCGAACTGCGAAGGCCAGGAGTGCAAGGCGCTGCGCGAGCAGATCGAGACCCGCGATGACGTGAAGTCGGTGCGCTACCTCAACTCCGACGACGCTTATGCCGACGCGATCCGTAAGTTCCCCGAGTTCAAGGACGTGGCGAGCAAGGATTCCTTCCCGGCGTCGTTCATCGTCAAGCTGGAGAATCCGGAGCAGAGCAAGGATTTCGACGCCGCGATGCAGGGCCAGCCGGGTGTGCTCAGCGTGCTCAATCAGAAGAAGTTGATCGACCGGCTGTTCGCCGTGCTCGACGGCCTGAGCAGTGCTGCGTTCGCGGTCGCCCTGGTGCAGGCGGTGGGGGCGGTGCTGTTGATCGCCAACATGGTTCAGGTCGCCGCCTATACCCGGCGCACCGAGGTCTCCATCATGCGTCTGGTGGGTGCCAGCCGCTGGTACACGCAGCTGCCATTCCTGGTGGAGGCGGTACTGGCCGCGACGGTGGGGGTGATCATCGCGATCATCGGGTTGATCATCGTGCGAGCGGCGTTCCTCGACAATGCGCTCAGCCAGTTCTATCAAGCGCATCTGATCGCGCGGATCGATTACGCCGACATCCTCTACATCTCGCCCATCCTGCTGCTGTTAGGCGCGGCGATGGCCGGAGCGACCGCGTACGTGACGCTTCGGCTGTACGTGCGGCGGTAGCGATGGCTAAGAAAGCGGCGGACAAGGGCAGCAAGAAGAAGCCGGACAAGCAGATCGTTGCGTCGAATCGCAAAGCGCGCCACAACTACTCGATTCTCGACGTGTACGAGGCGGGCGTGTCGCTGGTGGGCACCGAGGTGAAGAGCCTGCGGGCCGGGCAGGCTTCACTCGTTGATGCGTTCGCCACCGTCGATGACGGCGAAGTGTGGCTGCGCAACATGCACATTCCCGAATACCACCACGGGACGTGGACCAATCACGAGCCGCGACGCACGCGCAAGTTGCTGTTGCATCGACGCCAGATCGACATGCTGATCGGCAAGATCCGCGACGGCAACCTGACCCTGGTGCCGCTGTCGGTGTACTTCACCGAAGGCAAGGTCAAGGTCGAATTGGCATTGGCACGCGGTAAGCAGGCCCACGACAAGCGGCAGGACCTCGCCAAGCGTGATGCGCAGCGCGAAGTGACCCGTGCGCTGGGCCGGCGCGCCAAGGGCATGTGACCGGCGCCGTCCTGGCGCTGTTGTCAGCGGCCGGTTTCGGGGTCAGCGATTTCGCCGGTGGCCTCGCCGCGCGTCGCGTACCCGCCCTGCGGGTGGTGTTGGTGTCCTACCCGGTGGCGCTGGTGTTGCTGGGCACGCTCGCCATCGCGGTGGGCGGACCGATTCCGCCGGGCGCGATCGGCTGGGGACTGGCCTCCGGAGTCGCGCTGGGGCTAGGCGGCTGGTGGTTCTACGCCGCGCTGGGTGCCGGGCCCATCGCGGTGGTGTCTCCGATTTCAGCGGTGCTGACGGCCGGGGTTCCGGTGGGGATCGGCTTGATCCAGGGGGAGCGGCCCGGCACGGTGGCCGACGGCGGGATCGTGCTGGCACTGCTGGCGGTGGCCCTGGTGAGCCGGCAGGCCACCGACGAGGACGTCCGGCCGCACCGCTTCACCCGCAAGGTGGCTTGGCTGACCGTGGGCGCCGGTATGGCGTTCGGGTTGGACTTCGTGTTCATCCACGAGGCGCCGGACGACTCCGGGCTGTGGCCGTTGGCGTTCGCGCGGGTGGCCGCCGCGGTGCTGGTGTTCACCGCGGCGACCGGGGCGCGTGAGTTGCGGTTGCCCACGGGCAGGCCGTTGAGGCTGGCGCTGGTGGCGGGGCTGTCGGACACCGCAGCCAATGTCGCGATGCTGCTCGCGCTGCGCGGTTCGGATCTGGCGTTGGCCAGCGTGCTGATTTCGCTGTTCCCCGCGGTGACGGTGGTGCTGGCCATCGTGGTGCTGCGCGAGCGGGTGCACCGCGGACAGGTGCTCGGCATGGTGCTGGCGGCGGTGGCGGTGGCAATGATCACCGCGCGGTGACGGTGCGGCGCCGATGGAATGAACGGGCGTCGGTCTGTCGTTGGAACCGCGTACCATGAAGTGTCCGCCGACGGTCGGCGGCAATCACCCAAGACAGGGGGCTGAAAGGTTTCGA
This sequence comes from Mycobacterium sp. UM_Kg27, assembly GCF_000972905.1. NCBI lineage: Bacteria > Bacillati > Actinomycetota > Actinomycetes > Mycobacteriales > Mycobacteriaceae > Mycobacterium > Mycobacterium sp. UM_Kg27. Next base: position 3,669 of record NZ_JRMM01000005.1, on the reverse strand, counting down.
CTGCGTGTGTCGAATCAAGGGAAGCGTGCCGGTGCAGGCAGGAGACCACCGTTAAGCGTCGCTGTAACCAAGTAAGCGCCAAGGTTGCACTTACTCCGGCTAAGGTCGCTCTTCAGAGCGACTTCGCTCTCGCTGCCTAAGCGATAGCGGGCCTGTCAGACCGGGACCTCCCTCGGCCCGGACCCTGGCATCGACTAGAGGGATCCACCGATACGTCCGGTCGCGGGATTTATCGGGACACCAACAGCGACTGGGATCGTCATCTCGGCTGGTTCGCGTGACCGGGAGATCCAAGTAGAGGCATAGCGAACTGCGCACGGAGAAGTCTTGAGGGAATGCCGTAGGACCCGGGTTCGATTCCCGGCAGCTCCACCGAAGCGGGACGGGCCAGGACGAAAAGTCCTGGCCCGTCCCCGTTCCAGCTCAACCTCAACCGAGGCACCTGGCGCTCGCTTACACCTGCACGGTGGCGATTGCGCCGATGAGATGATCCGCTGGGGCTTATCCTGTTCGCGTCCCGCCCTGTGGCGAGGCCTCGATCGTGATGTGTGCCAGCGCTGCGCACCGTCATGCGCTCACGCGAAATCGAGTGGACATCTGTCGCGTTGAAAGCTCGGCGCACAAGGAAGTAGGAACGGTGTTGACCGAGATGACGCGCAGATGACCGACGGCGCAGCCGACGCACGAGGACGCCTGCTGGGAAAGTCGGCGGTGATCACCGGGGCAGCCCTTGGCATCGGTCGGGCCACCGCCGTGCTCTTCGCACGCGAAGGTGCGCGTCTGGTCGTGACTGACATTCAAGGCGAGCCGCTACTGGCGCTCGCCGAGGAACTGCGGCACACCGGGGCGCAGGTTGAGACCGTCGTCGGCGACGTCTCGGTCCAGAGCGACGCGGAACGAATGATCGGCGCGGCGATCGACCGCTTCGGACGGCTCGATGTGCTGGTCGCCAACGCCGGCATCATCCCGCTCGGCGATGCGCAAGAAGTGACCGCCACCGACTGGGACAACGTGATGGCCATCGATGGCCGCGGCATGTTCCTCACGTGCAAATACGCAATCGAGGCAATGCTGCCAACCGGCGGCGGCGCGATCGTGTGCCTCTCGTCGATCTCGGGACTGGCCGGGCAGAAGCGACAGGCGGCCTACGGGCCGGCCAAGTTCATCGCCACCGGTTTGACCAAGCACTTGGCGGTCGAGTGGGCCGACCGGGGAATCAGAGTCAACGCCGTTGCCCCCGGAACGATTCGCACCGAGCGAGTCAAACGGTTTCCGGAGGAGCCGGGAGGCTCAGAGTATTTGGCGGCGGTCGAACGCATGCACCCGATGGGCCGTATCGGCGAACCGGCCGAAGTTGCCAGCGCCATAGTCTTCCTCGCTTCCGACGATGCCTCCTTCATCACCGGCGTCGTGTTGCCCGTCGACGGGGGCTACCTCGCCCAATAGCGCTCTCCCCGTTGGTTCCACCGATAGAACACCGGCACTTTCATGAGGGGAGATCGGCGGTCCAACCCGCGATATGCGTTGCCTTGGATAGTGGAGTCCTAGTGCGGCGTCAGACCGGCCACGTAATAGCAGGGCCAGACCTTCTCCCCGGGAAGCCCCGGCCTGGGCATGGCGCCGGGCGCGAACCATTCGGGACCGGTGCTGTACATCCAGCAGTTCTTGTCCGCCAGGTCGCCCTTCTTGGAGGCATCGTTGTTGGTGGGGTTGTTCGGCGGGTTGGCGTTGGACGGGTTGTTGTTGGATGGGTTGTTGTCGGGAGCATCGGGCCGCGGCGGCGAGAATCCCTTCTGCTGCTGTTCGTCCTGCTGTTCCTGGTTCTCGGCCGGCTCCTGCTGAGTTGAGGGCTCCGGGTCGGCCCAGGCCATCGGTGCACAGGCGAGGACGATGCCCGCGGCAGCCCCGGCCGAGACGGCTTTGGCAGTGGTGACGACGAAGCGCCCAACCCATCGGCGAGAACGCGTCCATACCCAATCAGTCATCGGCCTCTCCAGTCCCAGCGTGACGATCTGCTGATTTCGCACAGTAGGCGACTTCGCACCGATCGGATACAGGGATTTCCCTGTACTCCGGGCGCCTCGGGCAAAGTTTCCGCGACGGTTGACCTTGACAAATTCCCAGGCAGCAACCGACGATCACCTACGGCGAGGTCACAGCCTCCCCGCAGGATCTGAATTGGAGCGCGACATGACCGCAGTGCAATCCAGGGCCGAGTCGATGATCACCGTGCACAACCCCGCTACCGGGGCCGTGTCGGGCACCGTGCCGATCGACGATCCCCAGACGGTGGCCGCCAAGGCAGCCCAACTGATTTCAGCCCAACCGGAGTGGGAGGGGCTCGGGCCGAGCGGGCGCAAGCGGTGGTTGTTGGCCTGGCAGGACTGGATCCTGGACCACGCCGATCACATCACCGAGGTGTTGATCTCCGAGACCGGGAAGTCGCACGTCGACGCCAGCGTGGAGGCGGTCGCCACGGCAGACGCCATCGGCTACTGGGCCAAGAACGCCAAGGAGTTTCTCGCCGACCGGCATCCCAAGGCGCACAGCCCGCTCTATCGCGTCAAGCGGTTCACCACCGCCTACCGTCCCTACCCGCTGGTCGGGGTCATCACGCCGTGGAACTTCCCGTTCGCGATGCCCGGCCTCGACATTCCGCCGGCTTTGGCGGCCGGCGCGGCCGTGCTGCTCAAACCCTCCGAAGTGACGCCGCTGTCGGCGGTCGAGTTCGTGCGCGGTTGGGCCGAGATCGGTGCACCGCCGGTGCTCGGCCTGACCACCGGCTACGGCGACACCGGCCAGGCGCTGATCGAGCACGCCGACTTCCTGCAGTTCACCGGGTCGACGGCCACCGGGCGCAAGGTCGCGGTGGCGTGCGCGCAACGGTTGATTCCCTACGGTCTGGAGCTCGGCGGTAAGGACCCGGCGATCGTGTTGGCCGACGCCGACCTCGACCGCGCCGCCAACGGCATCGCGTGGGGCGGGATGTTCAACTCCGGCCAGGTCTGCGTGTCGGTGGAGCGGGTCTACGTCGAAGCGCCGGTCTATGACGAATTCGTCGCCAAGCTGGCGGCCCGGGTCGGTGACGTGCAGCAGGGCCAGGACAAGGACACGGGCGCCATGGCGACCGCGGCGCAACGCGACATCGTGGCACGCCATGTCGACGAGGCGACGGCCGCGGGTGCTCGAGTGGTCGCAGGCGGCAAGGCGACCGGTGTGGGAACCTACTTCGCCCCGACCGTGATCGCCGACGTCGACTCGTCCATGACGTGCATGACCGAAGAGACCTTCGGGCCGACCCTGCCCGTCATCAAGGTCGCTGACGAGACCGAGGCCATCCGGCTGGCCAACGACTCACCGTACGGATTGTCGGCCACGGTGTGGACAGGCGATAGGCGCCGCGGCGAGCGGCTGGCGCGTCGGCTGGAAGTGGGCGCGGTGAACGTCAACGACGCGTTGGTCAATGTCTTCTGTCCGGGGCTGCCGATGGGCGGCTGGAAAGAATCCGGCATCGGCTACCGCGCCGGTGGCGCTTCCGGAATCATCAAATATTGTCGGCAGCAAGCGATTACGTCGCCGCGGCTGCCCACTCAGAAGTCCGAATTGCTGTGGTACCCGTCGTCGAAACGCCGGATGGCGATCGCACTGGGGGCTGTCTCTTATACACAT